>JAFYRL010000048.1 GCA_017546975.1 Alistipes sp. | reverse complement strand
GGGAGGTTCTATAAATTATGTCGAGTTGATTTTGTTGGATATTTCGAACAGATTTCTTATCTCTTTCGAGGGCGCTATGCGGGCATAGCAACCGAGGAAAGATGAGAAAGATGCCGAAATAGACACAAAAGCGACCGAAATATAAAATAAAACTACCTATTGTTAAACTTAATTTACTAATTTATAGAACATCCCTTAATAAATTGATGATTATGAAGAAGTTATTGATACTATCATTTGCGATGCTTACGGCAGTTAGCGTCTCAGCACAGATAACAGCCCGAGAGTGGATCGAGGCCCTAAACTATACCCTCGGTGATAAGTATGCTTTGTTTATGAAGGTTAATGCCTACGGTGAGGATATTAACGGTTACTTTATGGTTGAGGATGATAGCTACTATATACAGCTTGGCGTTATGGAGGTGTATAGCAATGGTAAGCTACGCTACGAGATAAATAATGAGCGTAAGGAGGTGACCGAGGATAGGGTAGACCTTAGCTCTGTTGATCTGCTTACCAATCCTACACGTGCCTTTGAGTTCTTGGAGGATGAGTTTACAGCATCAATTGATGAGACTATCCATAATGGTGTGATTTTGAAACTCGAGCCAAAGGATGATATCGGCATTGTCGCAGTGTATGTAAGTGTTATAAATGATGGTAAGGGTAATATATACCCTCATGCCATAAAGTATGACTATGAGGGCGATGAGGTCGCCATTGCGCTTATAATGGCTGATGCCGAGGGCTCTGTGCTACCTTGCTGGAATAAGAACGCCTATAAGAGCTACGATATCGTATCGTTCTTGTAACATGTTTTGAATACCTAAATATCTTAAAAAACGATGAAAAAACTCTTTATTTTGATGCTTGCCTTGGGCGCTATGGCGTGCGAGAATGATGGCAATGATAATACGATTAAGGTAGAGTCAACTGTTGTTAACTTTGACGACTTTGTGGGAGATATAGAGTATATCTATGGCTATGAGAACGATGCTATAAAGTGTGAGTACTTCTATAATGAGGAGTATGGCTATTGGGGTGGTTTTGCGCAGTCGCGTATCTTCGATACCAATGTGGCTAATGGTGTATACGAAAATCAGTTTGCTGCCTATAATAGCAAGGCTGCATCGGGCAACACTTTCCTCTTATACTACTACGATAGCTATAACGAGCCTTGCGATATTCTCTTTAAGCAGGATAGTGGTACGATTAGCCTTACAAGTGTTAAACTTAACCTTACGACCTATACCTACGCCTCTATTACCGATGAGGATATTAACACATTTGCGCGTGCTTTCGGCGATGAAGATTACCTCAAGGTTATCTTTACGCCATATAGCAATGCTGATACCCCTGTGGGCGAGAGCGTGGAGTGCTATGTTGTTGATTACCGTAACGGCAAGCGCACGGTGGCGGATAATTGGCAAAAGTTTGAGCTTAATCTCCCAGCATCTGACCGTATTCGTGTAACAATCGAGACCTCAGATGTAGGCGATTGGGGTGCAAATACACCTCTATATATCTGTATGGATGATTTGACCTACAATGTCATCTAAAAGAAACTGAAAGGTGTGGTGTCTGCGACGCATGTTAATTAAAACTCGCGTGAAGCGCACCACACTTTTCAGTTTTCACCTTTCAGTTTTCCCTTTTAGAGAGAGCATCTAAGCGTTGCAACATCTCGCCAGCCGAGGAGGAGATCCTTTGTGGCGAGGCGTTTCTTGCCAGCGAGCTGTACATCATCAAGGTAGAGCCAGCCATCGGCGCAGGCAACGGCGATATAGCTCTTGCCATCGGTGCGGATGGTGCCTGGTGTGGCGTTGGTGTTGCTTAGTTCGAAGTGTGTAGTGAAGATCTTTATTGAGCCACACTCCGTATCATCCTTAAATAGTGGTGTCCATGCTGCTGGGTATGGTGAGAGGCCACGCACAAGATTATGGATGCTCTCGGTGCTCTTAGTCCAGTCTATACGGCAGTCATCCTTAAAGATCTTTGGCGCTGGGCGTAGTGTATTCTCATCGATATGCATCTGCTCGGTAGTGGTGTAGTCACCAGAAGCGAGCTTATCAACGGTGAGTGTAACAAGTTCTGCACCTACATACATCAACTTATCGTAGAGCGTGCCGATATTATCCTCAGCAAGGATATCTACCTCGCGCTGCTCGATGATTGCACCCTTATCGATCTCATGGTTAAGCAAGAAGGTAGTAACACCAGTGCGTGTATCACCATTGATGATTGCCCAATTTATAGGTGCTGCACCACGATACTCAGGAAGTAGTGAGGCGTGTAGGTTGAAAGTGCCGAGCTTAGGCATAGCCCACACAACCTCAGGGAGCATACGGAAGGCGATGACAACGCCCAAGTCTGGCTCCAAAGCTCTGAGGCTTGCCAAGAACTCCTCATCACGAAGCTTCTCAGGCTGGAGGATAGGTAGTCCTAACTCCTCTGCCATAACCTTAACATCGCTCTTGTGGAGTTTCTGACCACGACCTGCTGGCTTATCAGGCGTAGTTACCACTGCGACAATATTATATCCCTCCTCCACGAGTTTGCGAAGCGATGTTGCGGCAAACTCTGGAGTACCCATAAATACGATTCTTAACTGCTTGCTATTCATTTGATTTCTTATTTTTCTTTTTCTTTCTCTTCATCCATGATGGGATACGCTTAGATATAGCTTTGCGGAACTGGCGGAATTTTACATCGTACCAGTCCATATCCAACAGTGAGGTGTCGTTGGTCGCCTTCTTAAGCAGATATATAGCTATAGGCGTGAGTAGTACCATTGGAAACCACATGCCCACAACAGACTCCAGAGTACCCTCTTTAGCCATCTTCTCGCCAGGAATACTGATGACATAGTAGATGACAAAGAAGATTACCGATATAACGATAGGCGTACCCAAACCACCCTTCTTGATAATAGCGCCCAGCGCTGCACCGATAATAAAGAATACTATGACAAGTGCTGGCATGGTGAGCTTACGATGCCACTCTACCTCGGCGCGGTAGAGGCGTGTAAGTGCCATTTTTGAGGAGTGCTCGTCAAAGCTATAGGAGCCCTGCGATGAGCGTGAAGCACTCAGTGCCATAGAGTATACCTTAGCCTGCTGGCGCATAGATATATTCTGTAGCGAGTCGTAGAAGTTGAACGCTCTATATTCTGAGCGGTCATAGCGCACCGAGTCGTTAGGAATTATAGTTGTGTCGCGCTTAAAGATATCGTTCTTAAGCATCGGTACAAATGCCGATAGGGAGTTCTTATCGATAGATATCTGCAAAGAGTCCATAAGAGTCTGCAGCTCCACCATGTTACGGGTCTGTGACTCGCTATAGGCGGTGTTTTTAGCATCTCCCGTAGCAACCTCATCCATAGGGAATGTACCATCCTGGCGCACAAACTGATGCTCGCGCATAGTGTTCTTGTCGTACCACTGTGAGTTACGCGTATGCTCATAAGTCTGACCATTGAAGAGCGTAACATATAGATACGCCTTATCATCCGACATGCTGATGTATCCCGAATCTGCCAATGTTGTGGTCATATCGCCATTATCCGAGCGGGTATCGTAGATAAGTACATCGCGGAGAAGCTGTGTCTCTGGCTCCTGATGCTCCACGCGGATGCTCATATCGGGGAGTCCGTTGAAGAAGATACCGTCCTGGAACTTAAGCTCCTGGCGCTGCTCTCTCACATCGTACAAAATCTCATACATGCGACCATTGGTATATGGCACAAGGTTGTTCGAGACGAAGAAACTACCCACAGCAACCAAGCCCACAACAAAGAGCATAGGACTGAGGATACGCATAAGCGATAGACCTGCCGACTTCATGGCAAGAAGCTCAAAGTTCTCACCAATATTTCCCAAGGTCATAATTGCCGAGAGTAGCATGGCAAGAGGCAGACCGAGTGGAATCATGTTGATTGATCCGCATATAAATAACTCGGCAATGGTGCTAACCGCCAAGCCCTTACCCGTAAGCTCGTCGATATATCGCCACACGAAGTTCATCATCAATACAAACTGAATGATGAAGAATACTGCCATCAATGGACCTACATAGGCCTTCAAAACAAGTTTATGTATCTTTTTCATCTACTCTTTACTCTACTTTTTCGCAAAGTTAATAGTTTTACTCCAATAAGCATCAATACAAGGATGAATATTATACAACTTCCCGTAGGTACATCATACTCATAGCTGAGTATGAAACCGGTGATGTTGCCCGCAATAGCTATAATCGCCGATAGCGGAGTAATCAGACGATAGTCCTTGGTTATCTCGTTTGCAATAACCGTAGGTATAGTAATGAGTGATAGGAGTAGTATGATACCCATCACCTTGATTGATAGTACGATAACAATGGCGATTATGATAGCCATGATATATGCTACACGGGTAGTGTTAATGCCTTGACTCATAGCATATTCCTCGTCAAAGGTTATATACATCAGCCTGCGTAGCCAAAGTAAAGCACCCACGACCAGCACCACGGCAGCGACTGCAAGCCAGACAATATCCGTTGGCGTTACAAGTAGGATGTTGCCAAACAGGTAGCTTGTAAGGTCGGTAGCATAACCAGGGCGTAGCGACATGAATAGCGCGCCTATAGCCATGCCGAGTGACCAGATAATGCCGACAACAGAGTCCTCGCGTATGCGGCCACGGCGTGAGGCAAACTCGATACCTACGGATGATAGTGCTGCAAAGCATAGAGCGCCCAAGATAGGGTTGATGCCAGCATATAGCGCGATGCCCAAACCTCCGAAGGAGGCGTGGGTGATACCGCTGCTAAGAAATACTATGCGGCGGGTGACAATGTAACTTCCTATGATACCACAAGTTATGCCCGAAAGTATCGAGGCAATGAACGCGTTCGTTAGGAAGTCGTACGCAAATATGTTCGCAAAAATATCCATATAACCCGCAAATTTACTTTTTTTTGTAATACTATGAAAACTTTTTTTTACTTTCGTATAACTTTTTGTAACTTCGCACCGTAAGTTTGACATAAATTTATTGAAAATACCATATTGCAATGGATCAGAAAAGAGTAAGTTTCCACACTTTGGGCTGTAAACTCAACTTCTCGGAGTCCTCAACTTTGGCGCGTGAATTTGAGCGTGGAGGATACCTCAGAGTAGAGCCTTCGGAGCTCACCGATGTGGCGGTTATAAATAGCTGTTCGGTGACCGAGCATGCAGATAAAAAGTGTCGTAATATTATACGCAAGATACATCGTAGAAATCCTAATGCAATCATCGCTGTAACAGGTTGTTATGCGCAGCTAAAACCTAACGATATCGCGGCGATTGAGGGTGTGGATTTGGTGCTTAGCAATAACGATAAGGGAGACCTTTTTCGTCGTGTTGAGCAGTTGTCATCAAAGGGTAAGGCCGAGGTGTATAGTTGCTCGGTAGAGAACCTTACACGCTTCTTCCCTGCCTACTCATCGGCAGACCGTACGCGCTCATTCCTAAAGGTGCAGGATGGATGCGACTATAAGTGTGCATATTGTACTATCCACTATGCACGCGGAGCAAGTAGAAATATGCCTATTGCGGATCTTGTTGCCGAGGCTGAGGAGATAGCGGCACTCGGTCAGCGTGAGATTGTAATTACGGGCGTTAATACGGGCGATTTTGGCCGTACTACGGGCGAGAAATTCATAGATTTGCTTAAGGCTTTGGATAGGGTAGAGGGTATTGATCGCTACCGTATATCGAGCATCGAGCCAAATCTTATAACTGACGAGATTATAGAGTTTTGCGCTCAGTCACCTAAGTTTGTTCCTCACTTTCATATTCCTTTGCAGAGTGGCTCAACGCGCATCCTTGGTCTGATGCGTCGTCGCTATACTGCCGAGAAGTACCGTGAGCGTATCGCAAAGATTAGAGAGCTTATGCCTGACGCCTTCCTTGGTGTGGATGTTATCGTTGGCTTCCCAGGTGAGGGTGAGGAGGAGTTTATGGAGACCTACAACCTCTTGGAGGAGGTGGGTGCATCATTCCTTCATATCTTCCCATTCTCGGAGCGTGCTGGAACACCCGCGGTGTCGATGCCAAACAAGGTGCAGTCGCGCATCTCTACGGAGCGTGTAGAGCGTCTTGAAGAACTTAGTGCTAAGCTACATAAGTCGTTTAGTGAGAAGTTCTTAGGTCAGGTGCGTGAGGTGTTGTTTGAGAGCACTGACCGCAGTGGCAAAATGTATGGATATACGGATAACTATCTAAGAGTTTCCGCTCCATACAACACTGAGCTAATTAACCAGATTTGCAAGGTGCGTCTTGTGGCTTTGGACGAGGAGGGTAACATTACCTCTGAAATAGTTGGATAATTCCTACAAAAGTATTACTTTTGTCAGATTATTATTTCGTAGTGAGGTATGTTGGACAAAGTTAAGGATGTATTTACTTTAGGCTCGATAAGGAGTCGTGTTAGAGTGGCATTTGCAAGTATCATCTTGTTGCTTGCCTTCTCTGGTGCTATGTCCCTCTTTGAGCTTGAGCGTGTTAGTCATGATACGGAGGAGATTTTGCGTGCGAGTATGGTGACTACCGATCTTGCCCGTGAGATGGTTAATGCCCTAAATGAGCAGAACGATGCCATTATCGAGATGGCGGTGATTGGTGGTAACCTTGTGGATATCACTCCTCACTACAATCGTTGTGTGGAGTCTATCCAGCGCCTAAATGTCGCTACGGAGCGTGCGCAGCAGCGTATGGTTGAGATTGGAAGTCCTACACTTACCGACTCGCTTATCTACTACACGGCAAAGATTAACGACCTTGCAAACAACTATATCAATGGTGATGTACACCGCTTTACGCTTAACGATGCGGAGTCTCTTGCGACGCCTCATGCATGGTATGTGGAGTGCTACAAACCTGAGTATGTGAATGTGTCAAGGCAGGTGACTAAGTTTATGACGGGCTCGGAGAGTACGCTCGGACCAGATGTTAACCGCCTAAGCAATACAGCACGACGCGCGGTGACGCCTGTATTTATCTCGCTTGTTGTGATGGTCGTGGTGGTGTTGATGTTGCACTACTTTCTTAACTACTACCTCATTAGACCAATCATTCGCATAAATAATGAGTTGGGCGACTATCTTCGCTATAGATCGCCATTCGATAAGGAGATTCCTTGCCGCGATGAGATAAAGTCGTTGCGTGATCGCATAGTTTTACTTATCGCAAAACTTAAATAGTGTAGAGGATAGGTATGAGAGTCCCAGTGGTTATACGATACATTGGCATGGTGATGCAGTTTATTGCCGCATTTATGTTGGCATCTGCTGCTGTGTCTATGTTCAATGGCTATGACTCTGCCTATTACCCGCTTCTACTCTCCTCTTTTATCACTGCATTGTTGGGCGCTTTCCCGCTATTCTTCGTTGAGAAGGTGGATGAGATAAAGACCAAGGAGGGATATGCCATTGTCGTGGGCTCATGGCTTGTGGCGTGCATCGTGGGTATGTTCCCATATCTTATTTGGGGAGGAGAGTTCTCGGTGATAAATGCTTGGTTTGAGAGTGTCTCAGGCTTTACGACTACGGGAGCATCTATACTTAACGATATCGAGTTCTTGCCTCGCGGCTTGCTCTTTTGGCGTTCATCTTCGGCATGGATAGGTGGCGTGGGTGTTGTAATGTTTGCACTCGTTATCCTTCCATCCATGGGTAAGAGTCGTCATATGCTCTCAAATGTGGAGATGAGTACCATTGCTAAAGATAACTTCCACTATCGTACGAAGGTTATCTTCCGCATTCTTATCACCATATATGTGGGTTTTACGATTATCACAACTCTTGCGCTTAAGTATAGCGGCATGACATGGTTCGATGCGATAAACCATGCTATGACCTCATGCGGAACATGTGGATTTAGTACTAAGAATAACTCTGTAGCATTCTGGGATAGTCCAGCGATTGAGGGTATTATGATGGCGGCGATGACGCTATCGGCAATACACTTTGGTGTGCTGTACGCTACATTTACGGGTAAGCGTAATAATATCTTCCGTTCGGAGGTGGTGCGTACATTCATCATCATGATGGTGGTTATATCCTTGGTTATTGCCGTAAGCCTTGTATCGTCGGATATATACACAAACTTTGGTGAGGCGCTGCGCCATGCATCGTTCCAGGTGGTGAGCATATCTACAACATCGGGCTTCGCAACGGTGGATACTAATACTTGGACACCATTGGCTATTGTCTTGTTGATATTCTGCTCAGTGATATGTGGCTGTGCTGGCTCTACATCTGGAGGTATGAAGGTGGATCGTCTGCTTATAGCCTCTAAGGTTATTCGCAACCGTATGAGGATACAGCTACATCCAAATGCCGTTATCCGTACAAAGGTCGATGGCATGGTACAGGAGGAGAGTATCCAAAATCTCGTTATGACCTATATTGTGTCGTATATCATGCTGGCACTCTTGGGTACGGTGATATATACGATGTTTGGTTGTGATATCACTACGGGATTTACCGCATCTATATCTTGTTTAAGTAATGTTGGCCCAGGCTTTGGAGAGATTGGCTCTATGTCAAACTTCTCGGAGTTGCCTGTTGTCCTTAAACTCAACTCTACACTACTTATGCTTATAGGTCGTTTGGAGATATTTGGTTTTATACAGTTATTGTTTATTCGCTCTTGGAAATAGTATGACAAAACATATAACAACACTACTTCTGCTTTTTGCTACCACCATAGCATCTGCTCAGGTCGATTACACATTGGTGGACTCCTTGGCTTTAGATTCGCTTAGGGTGGAGGTTATATTCTACGATACGATAGATGAGGATCCTCATTATGTGGACCTACGCGATGAGCATAGTGCCCTTGTGGATAGTGAGGACTCGTTACGCATACTTATTGCTGAGGCGCGTGATAACTATGTTCACTGTAGAACAGAGGCTGATGCTATTGATAAGATAGATGACTACGCGGCGCAGATATTGGACTATGAGAAGGAGATTTTTGATGTTCGTAAGCGCCGTAGAGAGGTTGTCTACGAAATCGCTTCTATGGAGCAGAGGTATATCATCAGAGATATGGAGGAGAATTGCGGTGAGTCTGATGAGAATGACTATATGAGTGTGCGTGATGATAGAGCCGAGCATGGACAGCTTATCCATAATAGTGTTATTGCGCGATCTTTGAGCTCGGGTAGCTATAGCGACCTAAAGGTAGCACAGCGCGAGGAGGAGACAATGCCTCGCCTTATAGATGAGTATATCGCAACATATAAGCGCCTTGATAGGTGTGCTCGTGCCTATAGAATCGCTACTGAGGAGCGTGAGGGTGACGAGATATATAATAATTACCTCGCACTGCGAGATAAGACAGATTCGCTTGGTGTTCTGATAGATAAATCTTGGAATAATATCCTCAATACCAAGTACTATGCCTATGGTTATATCCTTGAACGCTATGGTCTCTATGACCTCTTGGATAACTCCTCTGCTGACTTTAGTGCTATGCAGCAGCGATGCGCAAATGAGGATGGACGCTATGCGTTGGATGCCTTGGCGCACTATGCTATAGGTAGGGCTACGCTTGTGGCCTTTGAGCGCGACTTTGCACGCGAGATGGGACTTAATAAGGCTGCCGACTCGTTGCAGAGTGTATATAACGACTTCGTTATGCCAGAGTATCGTATCAATCCAGTAAGCATTGAGCGTAGGTCGTTTGTGGAGTATGAGCCTTTGGCCTTCGGTAAGACGGATTATTATAACGACTCAAATCCTATTCCACAGGTTAAGGTATATGCGCGTGGTACGATATATCGCGTGTTGTTGGGTGTATTCCGCAATAAGCAGTCTATGAGCGTTATGAAGGGTGTGCGTCCTCTCTATATAACTAAGGATGGGGCTGGTTATAGCTACTATGTTGGTGGCTTCGAGACAGAGAATGAGGCTAATGAGGCTGTCGAGATGCTTATGGATAGGGGATTCAAAGAGCCTCAGGTATGTTGCTGGCGTGATGGTAAGATGGAGAACCTCAGCGCAGCTAACGAGGAGGGTAGTGAGGAGAGCGTCGCTCAGCCTTCAGGACACCGATATATCGTGTTGTTGGAGTGTAGCGAGATTAGTGAGTCTATGCGTAATACTATAGCTCAGGCAGCTCCTGAGAAGCGTATATCTCGCCGTGGTGCAGGCTTCGCTATCGGTACATTTACAGCAAAGAGTGATGCTGAAAGTTTGAAGAGCGCTATTTCGGAGAATCATCCAAAAATAAAAGTGTCAATCGTAGAGTTAAATATACAGTAGAATAAAAAGTAATTATATATATGAAAAGAGTTATATTATCAATTATCTTGATCGTTAGCCTCTGTGTAGCACTCGGTGCATGTAGTAAGGAGGAGAGTAGTGTGTTGCAGGTGCCATCGGGTAGTATTATCGTCCCAGATGCTGGTATGCAGGGCTCTACAACATTTGATAGCCGTAATATCTCCTCTATAAAGAGTACCTCTATTCCTGAGGGCTGGAGTCTTGATAATATAGATATGTATGAGGGTACAATTACGGTTACTGCGCCAAGTTCGTTCGATGATGGCGAGCTTCGTAGTGGTACACTCTCACTTAAGGGATATACACCTACGGGCTCTACACGCACTATAAGTATCTTCTTGGCTATTGCCGAGACTATACCTTTCCAGGAGGTGGCAAACTGCTATGTTGCTACAACGCCTAAGTGTCGATATACCTTCGATCCATTGAAGGGTGGTGCTGAGGATGCAGAGCTTGCAACCGCAGAGATTAAGCTCCTATGGCAGACAAAGGCTAGCCTTATTAAGTATCTTGATATGCGCGAGAATGCCGATGGTAAGATGGAGGCGTCGTTCTATATTGATGAGGATGCGGATAACGAGGGTAGGGTATATTATGGTAATGCTCTAATTGGTGCCTATGACAAGAATGGTGAGATTATTTGGAGCTGGCATATATGGGTGACTAATAACGACCCTGCAGCCTCAGAGAATATTGTTACGCTCAATGGCGAGACAATGATGAATATTAACCTCGGCGCAGAGCTTAATAGCAATGGCTCAACCGATGGTGAGGTTATATATAAATCTTATGGTATGTACTACCAGTGGGGCCGCAAGGAGCCATTCGTTGGTCCTCAGAAGTATAACTTCCCATCAAATGCAGCACAAATGGTATATAATACCAGCGGCTATGCTACATCGTTTAGAACTGTAGAGTCTACAGCAGAGTATGGTACTATGGCGTGGGCTGTGGCAAATCCTATGGCACTAATTAAGGGCTATAAGGAAAACGGCTACGACTGGCTGTATGCTGATAGCGATGATAATATGTGGAACTCTGAGACTAAGAGTGTCTACGATCCATGCCCAGCAGGCTGGCGCGTGCCTACCGATGCGCTCTTTGCAAATCTTACTATTGCTACCGCAGATGATGATAAGACTTGGGAGGAGGCTCAGAAACAGTATGGCTGGCACTTGGTGGATACCACGACAGAACAGGAGTACTTCTTTACAGCTCAGGGTCGCCGTAATTACTTGGATTGCCGCCTTGATATCTTCAATGACGACGAAATACTTCCAGTACCATGGTCAGGCTACTATTGGACATCAACTGTGGCTGAGGATGACGCAAAGGCGCTATATTTCGACCTTAATACAGCAACTCGCGTATGGAATGCTATCGAACTATCACGCCCAATGCACCGCGCTAACGCTATGCCTGTGCGCTGCGTAAGAGAATAGTGTGATTTGCTGTAAAAATAGTATATGGTGCAAATCTTTGATTTTAAGGAAGTTGATAAAAGATGTCAAAAATAATTGCAAAATAGTGTAAAAATTTTTGCAAAAAAGTTTGCAGAATAAAAAAAAGTCCTTATCTTTGCACTCGCTTAATCAAGGTTAAGCAAATATAAATGATGGTGCC
>JAFYRL010000047.1 GCA_017546975.1 Alistipes sp. | reverse complement strand
TTTCTTATCTCTTTCGAGGGCGCTATGCGGGCATAGCAACCGAGGAAAGATAAGATAGATGCCGAAATAGACACAAAAGCAACCGAAATATAAAATAAAACTACCTATTGTTAAACTTAATTTACTAATTTATAGAACATCCCTTAAGAGTTTCAACTCGATAAAAGAGGAGCATTCGACTGCGGTTGGATGCTCTTTTTTTATGCCTACAGAAGGCTCTTGATTTGCACGATTTCGCGCCCACGCGATATTTTTCATAGAAAAATTGCGGTAGTTTGCAGAAATTTCACTATCTTGCGCACGAATATGCTAAATAAGGAACGCTCCCTAAAACACTGCGAGGTGATGCAGCGGAGAGGTTACTGATGTTAGTTGTTGAGAATTAGATAATTATTAACTAAAACTTCTATAGGACTATGAAAAAATTTTTGTTTTTGATGGCTGCTCTTTTCGTAGGTGTTAGCGCATCGGCACAGATGCTTCCAGATGTAAAGGTTGAGAATCAGGAGGCTAAGGTTATCTCTACTCGTGATTTGATTGATGGCACACCAATGATTATCTCATTCTGGTCTACAACATGTAAGCCATGTATCATGGAGCTTAACGCAATCAACGACAATCTTGCAGATTGGTTGGAGGAGGTAGACATGAAGGTTGTTGCAGTCTCTGTTGACGATGCTCGTACATTGAGCCGTGCTCGTGCTATGACACAGGGTCAGGGCTGGGATGACTACACATGTGTATACGACAAGAACCAGGACTTCAAGCGCGCAATGAATGTTAGCCTTACCCCACATACCTTCATCGTTGATGGCAAGGGTAATATTATTTACTCACACTCTGGTTACACACCAGGTAGCGAGCAGGAGTTGTTCGAGAAGATTAAGACTCTTAAGTAGTCAGTTCATGGATTATCATCGTGGGAGCTGCATGAGTGGCTCCCCGTTGTAATTAAATAACCATTCACAAGATGAAGAAATTTATACTTTTTTTGGGTGCTGCTATCGCAATGCTAAGCGTTAGCGAGGCATCTGCACAGATCAAGGTTGGCGAGGGCCAGGTATCTGTAGCCTTGGAGAGCAATAGTAGCTACTACCTAGAGGATAAAACTCTTGAGAACATCGGTCTTGTCATGCCAGACGAGCGTGTACGTGGTGACTTTGGTACTAACGACTACCTCAAGACAGACTATACACTTGGTCGCTTCTCTGCTGGTATTCAGGTTGACGCATTTCTTCCAGGCCTATACGGCTATGACCTCTACACCTACCAACAGAGTGGCAAGGATAAGCCAATGTTTATCTCTAAGTATGCTCAATGGGAAGATCAGAACTGGGGCGTTCGCATTGGTGACATCTATGATCAGTTCGGCAATGGTCTAATCTTCCGTTCATACGAGGATCGTGCTTTGGCATTCAACAACTCACTATTAGGTAGTCGCCTACACTTAAACATCAACAATGTGGCTAGTTTTAAGGTTTTAGCTGGTAAACCTCGCTTGTATGATGTGCGCTCTGACAACTGGGTGTACGGTGCTGATTTTTCTGTAGCACTATCTGAGATATTAGGTTGGAACGGAGGTATCCTTTCTGTTGAGGGTAGCTATGTAGGTCGCTACGACAAGGATATTTCAGAGTTTGATATGCCTGATTTTGAGACCAACGAAACAATAAACACACTTGATGGCAAGCAGCATCTAAATATGGTTTCAGGCCGCATGAACTTTGAGTATGCAGGCTTTAGCTTGCGTGGTGAGTATGCTGCAAAGCTAACCGAAGATTTATTCAACCCTTCACTACCTATGGCAAAGGGAAATGTACTCTATCTCGATATGGGTTACAACTACAAGCGTTTCTCAGCATCTGCAACTTTCCGCCGTATGGAGAACATGACAACATCAATCGACAACCGTCAACTTGGTATTGGTGGAGGTAACATTATGAACTATGTACCTCTTCTAACTCGTCAGCACACCTACTCATTGGCAAACCTTAACCCTTATCGTGGTTCAAGCGTTCACACTGGTGGCGAGGTTGGTGGTCAGATTGATATATACTACTCACTGCGCAAACCAAAGGTACGCAATAAGTATTGGAACTTCCATGCTAACTTCTCAATGTTCAACACTATTGACCATTACAACTCAAACTATATGCAGGATTTTGAGGGTCGCAATGTATGGGTAGACTTCAACTTCGATGTAGAGCGTCAGTGGAGTAAAAAGATGAAGACTACCTTCCTCTATTCATTCCAGCGTTGGGACGAGGAGATTAACCACTTTGACTCTCCAAAGGCACATTACTGTCGTTCACACATCTTTGTTGGTGATGTAACATACAAATTTAACAAGAAACACTCTATGCGTTTTGAGGCACAGTATCTTGCATCAGAGGACTACGAAGGTGATTGGTTAGCAGCAACCATTGAGTACAACTTTGCTCCGAAGTTCAGCTTCTATGTAAGCGATATGTGGAACTGCGAGGAGATGCAAGATGGCTTATACGGTAACTATTACACTGATCTAAACACTTTTGAAGGCGACAACTACCTTTTGCACTACTATCAAGTAGGTGCAAGCTACACTCATAATAGCTTGCGCGCACAGATTTCATACGGTCGTAACCGTGCAGGTTTTGTGTGCTCTGGTGGCGTATGCCGTTTCCAACCAGCGTTTACTGGTGTAAACCTTGCTATAACACTTTCATTCTAAACACTATAGAACTATTACAATATGAAACTAACGAAGTATTTCGCTATACTTGCAGCTGCAGCAATGTTTGTAGGTTGCAATGGTCCTGTGGAGGATGAGACTCCAGTAAATAATAGCAGCGATATCACTCTTAGTGCAAAGTCTGTAGTGGAGGTAAATACACCTATAGAGTTTGTTATCACTAACAGCGAGGGTGTAGATATCACTGCTGAGGCTACAATCTTCGATAAGACACACGATTTCGCAGAGGTTAGCAATCCATTCACTCCAATAGCGGATGGCGACTATACCTTCTTCGCTGTTGCTGAAGACCTTATCTCTAATGATGTTAAGGTTACTGTTACTCCTGCTGTTCCAGCACTTCCAGAGGATACAGATGCAAATAACACATCATTTGCTCACCGTATCTTGCTTGTTGACCACACAGGTACACACTGTGGCTACTGCCCACAGATGATGAAGGCTCTTAAGGAGGTTGAGCAGACTGAGGGCTACCACGAGAAGTATTATGAGGCTATGGCTCACTCATACAATACAAGTGACCCTGCATACTCAGGCTCTGCAGCCTCTATCTCTTCACATTTCCGTGTGAGCAACTACCCTACACTAACATATAACTTCTACCACACTATAACATCGAGCTACAATGCTGAGCATATCAAGCAGCAGATTAACGCCTTGTGGAAGGAGCATGCAGATGTAGGTATCGCTGTTGCAACAAGCCTTGCTTCGTCATCTGTAGTTGTTAACGCAGAGATTAAGGCTGCCGTAGCTGGCGAGTATAGCGCTACAGCATGGTTGTTGGAGGATGGCATTGAGGCAAAGCAGACAAATGCAACAGAGGATTGGATGAACATCCACAATAATGCAATCCGTCAGGCTGCTACAGTATCACCTATCAGTGGCTATGAGCTTGGTGCTATCGCTGCAGGTGCTACCGCTGAGCAGATCTTCAACCTTAATATTACTCGCAGTTCATGGAATCGTGAGAATATGAAGGTGATGGTTATTGTATCAAAGAAGAACAGCAACGGCAAGTATGATATTGCTAATGTTGTTGTTTGCGGTCTTGATACTACACTCACATACAACTACAACTAATTTTGTAGCACAAATTAGATTAAATAAGTTTATAAATAACCAAAAAAACTATTACAATTATGAAAATTACAAAGTTCTTTGCGCTTCTTTGCGCAGCAACTGTAGGTTTCGTAGCATGTACACCTACAGGTGAGGAGACTCCTCAGCCAGCTCCAGAGGTAACTGGTAACATCACACTTACTGCAGACAAGACTCAGGTTGAGCTTGGCCAAACTGTAAACTTCACTGCAACTATGAAGGATGCTGAGACTGGTGAGGTTACTGATGTAACAGCTCATGTTACTCTTTACGACAGCAACTTGGACACTGTTGCAAACCCATTCACACCAGTAGCATCTGGTATCTACAATGTTATGGCATCAATGGGTGCTGAGAGCTCAAATGTTGTTACAATCACTGTAATGGCTAAATTGCCAGAGATTCCAGAGGATATCGACCCAGATAACCTTGCATTCAACCACCGCGTTATTGTTATCGACCACACAGGTGTTGGTTGTCCTAACTGTCCATTGATGACTGACAACCTCCACGCAATTGCTCAGACAGATTGGCACAAGCACTACAATGAGGTAACTTGCCACGCTGGAGGATATGCTTCAGGTGACCCTGCTAACTCTGCAGCAGCCAACGCTTTGAACCAGATGCAGAAGCCTAATGGCTATCCTATCCTCAAAATCAACTTCAACACTGCAATAGTTGAAAACTACCAGACATCATACTTTGTTACATATATGCAGGAGACTCTAAAGAAGTGTGTTAAGAAGGATGGTGCTGATGTAGGTATCGCTTTGGCTGTTGAGGGTGATGCATCTAACACATACTGCTCTGCTCAGGTTAAGGTTAATGTAGCTCAGGAGTATAAGGCTGTTGCTTGGTTGCTTGAGAGCGGCATCTACAGCCCAAATCAGGCAGGTGCTTCTAAGGCTGAGCATAAGATCTACAACTATGCACTCCGCAATATCTCTGGTGAGTACTCTAAGAACAATGTTAGCGGCGAGAGCATCGGCGTATTGGAGCAGGGTGAGACGAAGGACTTGGCATTTACACTTCCTATCACAAGCACTAAGTGGAACTGGGAGAACATGGGTGTTCTTGTAATCGTTTCTGCTAAGAACGCTACCGGTCAGTGGGAGGTTGCTAACTCAGCATACTGTGAGCTTGGCGAGGCTAAGGGCTACGAGTACATTAACTAATCTGATATACACAGATATTTTTTAAGGGAGGAGCAATTTTGTTCCTCCTTTTCTTTTTGCATCATAAAAAAAAATGTAAATTTGTTTCCTAAACGAAACAAAACAATATGAAGGTATATAAGTTTGGTGGTGCATCTGTTAAGGATGCTGCGGGAGTAAGAAATCTTCTGGATATTGTTAAGGGCGAGAGCGACCTGTTTATCATCGTATCTGCCATGGGCAAGACAACAAATGCTCTTGAGGGGGTCTTTGAGGCGATGCAGCATGGTGAGCAAAGAGTGGCAATGGAGCGCATAGATAGTTGCTATGCCTACCACCGCGCCATAATAGATGAACTTATGGGCGCTGATAGAACTATCGGACAGGTAGATATTCTCTTCCAGCAGCTCCGCAACACCGTGCAGAACACACTATACCGCGCTTCGGATGCAGAGCTATGGTATGACACTATAGTAGCCTTTGGAGAGTTGGTGTCGACAACAATAATATCGAACTACCTCAATGGTCACGGCGTGGAGAACTGCTGGATAGATATGCGCCGCGCCTTTCTCACCGAGCAGCGACACAAAGATGCGAATGTCAACATTGAGGCTACTGCCGTGCGCCTAAAGCGCGAAATGGCAAGTAGCGAGGCTAAGGTATTTGTGGGTCAGGGCTTCATCGGTGGCGCACCTGACGGCACGACAACAACACTCGGTCGTGAGGGCTCGGACTACTCTGCTGCTATCGTGGCAAATGTCCTCGATGCAGACTCAATGAGCGTGTGGAAGGATGTAGACGGCATCCTCAATGCCGACCCTAAGATCTTCCCGGATGCCAAGAAGATTGAGCAGCTAAACTATATGGATACCATAGAGATGGCATATAGTGGTGCGCAGATTATACACCCTAAGACCATCAAGCCTTTGCAGCAGAAGAATATACCTCTCTATGTGCGACCCTTTGGAGATAAGCATGCCAAAGGCTCGGTAATCACAGGCGATGTGGAGCGCGTATATGAGCCTATAATGATTCAGAAGAGCAACCAGGTACTTCTTAAGCTCCACTCACGCGACCTATCGTTTGTCCTTGAGGAGAAGTTCGCTAAGGTGTTTACAACATTTGAGAGCCACCGCATACGCACTAACCTTGTGCATAACTCGGCTGTAAACCTATACATGGCTGTTGATGCCTCATGGCATATAGACGATGCTATATCGGAACTTCATGCCGAGGGCTTCGATGTGGAGAAGAGCGAGGATGTTGAGCTTGTTACTATACGCTACTACAACGACGAGCTCTACCACCGCTACGCCTTTGATGAGCGCATTATAATCAAGCAGACAACCCCTCACTCACTGAGGTTTGTACGACGCAAATAGTGAACAAATAGAGAAGCGGGAGCTACCAACAAGGTGCTCCCGCTAACTATATTCTAACCATACAACTATCTTATCGTTGGAAGTGGCGCTGATGCTCCATCTTATTAAGCTTTCGTATCTGGAAGAAGAGCAGTGTACCAGCAACAAGCACAGATGCCGCATCCGCCATCGGCATAGATACCCATGCACCCATAGCACCATACTTAGGGGATAGGATAAGCAACAGAGGCAAGAGGAACAATAGCTGGCGTGTTGTAGAGAGGAACATCGCCAAAGGTGCGCGACCAATATACTGGAAGAAACCTCCCGCAACAATCTGGAAACCTACAAGAGGGAAGAGGGTCATAGCGATACCCAAGCCCTGTGCCACAACATCAACCATAGCCTGGTCAGCAGCACCATTGCTTGTATCTACAAAGGCTGCCGCAACCTGATGTGGGAAGAAGAAGCCGATAAGGAAAGCAATAGTCGTAACACATGACGCACAGATAATGGTGTACTTCAAGGTCTTAACAACACGGCCGTACTGCTTAGCACCATAGTTATAGCCTACGATAGGCTGCATACCCTGATTAAAACCATTGGCTACCATGATAAAGAGCAACAACACGCGGTTCATAATACCGTAGGCACCCACATATACATCACCCACGCTACCCTCAAATGCCGCAGCCTGAACAACATCATAAGCACCCGTACCACCATACTTTAACAGTGCAGTATTCATAAAGCGGGTAACAAATGACGCACAGGTATTAAGCAGGAAGGGCGCCATACCAATAGAGATGATATTATAGACGATGCTTCGCTTGAAGCGGAAGCTGTCACGCTTGAAGCGTATAAAGCTACTCTCCGAGGTGTAGTGCTTCAAAAGCACCATCAACGACGCCGACTGAGCAATAACCGTAGCGATAGCAGAGCCCTCAATACCCCAGCCAAAACCAAAGATAAAGATAGGGTTAAGTATGCTACACAACGCTATGGAGAGCAACATAATGAACATAGCCTTGCGAGGATAACCCGAGGCACGCAACTGCTCATTAAGACCCAAATATAGGTGTGTGATGATGTTACCAAACATGATGATACGCATAAACCTACGCGCATAGTCCAAGGTCTCAGCACTCGCCTCACCACCAGAGAAGAATATCAAAATCGGGTCAAGGAAGAAGAGAAAGACCAACATGATGCTGATACCAAGCACCAAGTTTAGAAGCACCGCATTACCGAGGATATCCTCCGCAGCGCGCTTGTTACCCTCACCCAAACGGATAGATATACGCGATGCAGCACCTACACCCACCATAGCACCAAACGCCGAAGCGATATTCATAATAGGGAGCGTCACAGCCATACCCGATATGGCAGCACCACCTACACCATGGCCAATAAAGATACTATCGATAATGTGATACAACGATGACGACGCCATCGCGATAATTGCTGGAATTGAGTACTTCGCAAGAAGTTTACCAAGCGAATCAGTACCCAAGGATATTGTATTATTTGCTGTTGATGCCATCTTATGGGCTATTCTTATTCTATAAATTAAATTGCAAAGGTAGTCATTCTATCTATATGTTGCCACGGCAGCCACCACATCATCACCATGATGCGATAATTTTACCACTGCCTGCGCCATATTGACCACCCCGCCATATATCGTCATACTATCTCTATCAAACTCCTTAAGGAGTAACTCCTCACGAAGCTCCAAGCCTCGCTTACCGCATAGCTTATATATCGCCTCCTTAGCGCACCAGGCATAACACGCCCAGCGGCTATCATCACTAAGGGCCAACTCCTCGGCGTTCATATAGCGCCCCTTAGCTCTATCGAAGTCCCTGTCAAGGCTCTCTATATCTACGCCTACGGGCTCATCAGCAATAGCGACGGCAACACTCTCACCGCCATGCGCAACACTAATAAACTTCCCTACAATATCTACCTGCGGTGCTCCGACAGCGTTATAATCTATGTGAACTTTAGCTCCAAGCTCCCTACGCACAATGCGTCGCCATGCAAGATGCTCCCTGCGGCGCTTCTCATTCTGAAAGCGCATCGCCGAGGCGACATCCTCGGCGGCAATAAGCACATCACAGCACAGATATACCAGTGGTAGCGGCTCGACATAAAGATTAACCATCCACCTCGACCTTTATTTTATCGATACGACGGCCATCCATCGTTGCGATAAAGAACTTAACACCATGCGACTGGAACTCATCACCACGACGAGGGAGGTCGCGCTTAAGCTCCATCATAAGACCTGCAAGAGTCTCGGCATGACCCTCAACATCTGAGAAGGCATCCTCATCATAGCCTATGGCACGAACAAACTCACCGATATGTATCTTTGCATCGAAGATATATGTGCGCTCACCAATCTTCTCGTAGAGCTTATCCTCATCCTCATCGCTCTCATCGGTAATCTCTCCCACAACCTCCTCAAGGATATCCTCCAACGAGATAAGTCCCTGCGTAGCACCATACTCATCCACCACGATAGCAATGTGAATCTTCTTCTTCTGGAACTTCTTCAACAGGTCATCAATCATCATGTGCTCATGCACGAAGTATGGCTTACGCAACAACTTCTGCCACTCGAAGTTTGATGACTCACCGATATATGGCAACAGATCCTTGACATAGAGCACACCTCGCACATCATCCAGATCATCACCATAGACAGGGATACGCGAATAGCCCGTCTCAACGATAATCTTACGCACCTCGTCATACGAGGCCTCATACTCCAAGCCCGTGATATCTACGCGCGAGTGCATAATCTCCACAACCTCGGTCTGACCAAAGGCCACAATACCCGACAACATCTTCTGCTCCTCCTCCGAGCCCGTCTCCGTGAGGTCGACAGCATCGGCAAGCTCCTCGATAGATATCTCAGCATTGCGCGTAGCGAGGCGACTAACCTTGCTCGAAGTGCGCATAAGAATAAACGCCAATGGGTAAACAAACCAACGCAAGAACTTCAAAGGCAGAGATATAAGGCGGCTAAACTTCACTGGCTTAGACTGCGAAATTACCTTGGGCATAATCTCACCAAAGAGCAGAAGCAGGAAGGTTATGATAACGGTGTTAAAGACAAACTCCCAAACGCCACTAAAGCTGAATATCTCACCCACAAGCTGGGTCACGGTGATAACCAAGCAGATATTAACCATGTTGTTGGTAACAAGGATGGTCGCCAACAACCTATCTGGGTTACTCAAAAGGTCGAGTACGCGCCCTGAGGCTATATCTGAGCTCTCCTCCAACTCCTCAAGGTCACTGCGAGTGAGCGAGAAGAAGGCTACCTCCGAGCCCGAAGCCATAGCAGATAGCATCAGTAGCACAAGGGATATAAGGGCGTATATCGCAACGCCCGCTATATCGATACTCTCCTTTACAATTATTGCATCCATGCCTACTACACCTTAGAATAATGAGCCGTTGTTTGTCGTAGGCTCACTCTCCTCCTGCATACTCTGTGTTGTAGGCTGGAAGATTGTTGTAGCAACATTCTCATTCTCATCCAAGAAACTTGCGCCATGACGCACATAGGCAGGCTTCAAGATTTGCTGGTCGATACTCTTATAGCGATCACGGTGTGGGCTAAGAGTCTTAGTAGGCTCCATTGGAGGCAACGGCTTATTTATCGTCTCACGCTCTGGCTTCTTTGGCTCCTCCACCTTCTCAGGCTCCTTGTCAAAAGGATCAACCTCGATATACTCCGTCTTGATATTTAGCTTATCGCCATCCTCAAAGCGTGTAGCAACAACAACCAACTCCAACTCATCATCCTCCAAGGTGCTCTTCTCGCTTGCACCCCAGATGATATCTGCCTGATGGATTATACCATCCTCATCGGTGTAGCTTGCACTCTTCTGGATATACTCCATTGCGATAGTAACATCATCCTGTGTAAGGTTGTTAAGGTCATTAACAGCAAAGCTGAGCAATATCTCCTTAGCACCTACGATGTGGTTATCATCCAAGAGTGACGACTCCAACGCTCTCTCTGCTGCCTCCAAAGCGCGGTTCTCGCCAGAACCCTTGACAACAGACATGTGGGCACGGCCACTATTACGCATAACCTTGTTAACATCAGCAAAGTCAACACGCACCAAGGCAAACTCTACGGTGATAAGCTCGGCAATACCCTTAGTTGCCATACCGAGGACATCATCCGCCTTACCAAAGGCATCCTTCAATGGTAGCTTACCATACATCGAGCGAACACGCTCATTGTCAATAACAAGGAGCGAGTCGACCCAAGGGTTAAGCTCATTAAGACCGCTCACAGCATTCTGATAGCGGCTTGGTCCCTCCATGCGTAGTGGCATGGTAACAACAGCAACGGTCAAGATACCAAGGTCGTGGGCAATCTTTGCGATAACAGGCGAAGCACCTGTACCTGTACCACCACCCATACCTGCTGCAATGAACAACATCTTAACACCAGAGGTCTCAAGCAAGTTGCGCAACTGCTCCTCAGTCTCGATAGCATACTTACGGCCCTTGGCTGGATCATTACCTGCTCCAAGGCCAGGACCCATCTGGATTTTATTGTGTACAAGGCAGTTATTCAACGCCTGAGCATCCGTATTACAAACCACAAAGTTCACGCCTGCAATACCCAACTCCTGCATGTGATTTACTGCATTACCACCCGCACCACCAACACCTATAACCATGATGTTTGATTGGTAGTCGAGCTCCAAGTTCGAAATCTTGCCGTCCGAAACTGAAACAACAAAATCGTCAACACTCATCTTATTATCTATATCTGCCATATTATCTCTCATTCTTAGAATGTGTACTCATCGTTATCCTTACCAGCAAATATCTCCGATAGTCTATTCATCCACTTCGATACCTTGCCCTCCTTGGTCTTGCCTGTACCAACCTCAAACTCTCCGTCTGTTGTCACCTCAGGCTCTGTAGTGCCAAGAGTACCTGTATCGATTGGCTCCTCCTCTGGCTTAGGTGCTGGCTGAGGCTTAGGCATTGTAATAGATTTTGGAGCGGTAACACTATCCTGTGTGGGGCTACTCTCCTCAACATTGCGTTTGTAAACATCACCTACTTGGTTCTGAGGCTCGAAGTTCTGCTGTGGCTGCTGTGGCTGCTGTGGTGCAAAGCCCTGAGGGCGCACAGCTACAGCACACATACCTCGCTTAGCTCCATACAATAGCAATGAGGCTATAGTGGCGTATGCGCGTGTGGTGATATGCTCACCCATGCTCTCGGTAAAGCCATACTCAGGATATACCGAACGAGCCTCCTCAACCTTAAGCTCGCGGGCAAAGAGAGTCTCGATATTCTGCATCTCTGCTCCACCACCCGTAAGCAACACGATAGGTGAGAAGCGGCTACCACAACCTGCCTCCTTAATCTCGCGGCGCACCCACTCGGCAATCTCCACAAGACGCTCCTCGATAATCTTAGCGAGGTTCTTACGACGGATGCTCTTCACAGTACCCTTACGAGCATGTGGGAACGAAATCTTATCATCCGTTGCCAACTCCTGCACAGCAGAGCCATAGTTAACCTTAAGCGCCTCGACATAGCTATTAGGAATACCATAAGCGCGGATATCGTTGTTGATAACACCCACACCAACAGGTATTGAGGCGAAGTAGCGCACCTTGCCGTTTTGAACTACGGTGACATCCGTAAGACCACCACCGAGGTTGATAATCACAGCGCCGTCCTCCATATCATCTACCGTAGCCACACCGAGGTGAGAGATAAAGGCACTAGGCACAAACTCCTTAATGGAGATTTCCTGCTTATTTAGGCATATACGCAATCTCTCACGCATAAGTCTATCCGAAAGCACGAAGTTATAGGTCGCAGAGAGCACATATCCATACTCGCCAATAGGCTCCTTGACAACCTTCTCATCAACCTTATAGCTAAGTGGCTCCTTTTTGATTATCTCCTCACGGTCGTCAGGGAGGTTGACACTCTCCATTCTTCTGTAAAGCTCCTCAATATCACGCTCAGAAATCTGGCTACAGCCGCTGCCATTATCATCACGAACATAGACATGATCTGTCACCTGCTCACAGCGGATATAATCGCCCGATATACCAACATAGGCCTCCGTAATCTTCAAGCCGAGCTTGGTCTCAAGACGCTCCTTGGCAGTTCGCACAGCACGACCTACGGTCTCACTATTATCTACCCTGCCTGCTGTAATACCCTCTACAGGCTCACGGGTGATACCCATAATATCAACGCGACCATCATCTTCGACAGCACCTACGGCTATCACAACATTTGTCGAACCGACATCAATTACTACAATCTGCTTACCTTTCATCGTTATATATTTTTATCTCTTTATCTACATACCACTTGACCATCATAGCGCAGGCTCACTCTACTGAACTTATCCCAGCCTATACGGCTAAGACCCTTGGCGTAGAACATCCTGAGTGTCGAGAGCTTACGCTCCAAGTTCTCGGCCTGGCCAAGGTCAACTATAAAGTCTGCCGAGCGAGGTACTATGGCGAGCTGCAACGGCTCACGCTTACCTCCCGATGCCACAATCTGCACAACCTCATTATTGAGGAACTCATCCTCGAGGATATGGCGTATCATCGCCACCATGGCGCTAAACTCCTCAGCCTCATGAAGAAGACTACGCTTAAGACTTCGTGCCGTCTCTTGCTCTCGCTCAATAGCCGCTATATCGGCATCTATGGCACTCATGGTGATGCTATGCTCCTCAACAGCGTCACTGCATAGCTCCTTATAGGCCTTAACAAGAATCTCGTGCTTCTCCTTAGAGTCGAAGAGGCTCTTCTTAGGTGATGAGCGCTTAATCTCTCTAAGTCTCTTATTATTCTCGATATGACGCTTAAAGTGTGGCAACTTAGCCTCCTCCAACTCTGCGATATATCGCTCTAACGAGGCGATAGAGTCCCTCACAATGCTCGCAACATCTCCCGTATAGTTACCAGCGAAGAGCGGCTTATAATCTCCTGTAACCACCTTAACATGGGCCGAGTTACAATCCACAGCAGGCAACAGATAGCCATCAGCTGTGAGGTACATATCATAACCCGACATGCGCAAACGGGCTATAGGCTCACGCTGCTCGATAGCAACCTTCACACCACCACCATACGCAACATATACATTTGCCTCTGCAACAGCACTATGCTGCTCGACAATACGCTCGATGGCTGCAATATCGACCTTCGAGAGGATGCTACCCTCGGGATGAACACCCTGCTCCTTAAGCCACAAGTCGACCCTCTCAGCTGCAATAAGAGGGTTACGACCTCCGCCCTCAACCTCGATATCGGTGCTTGTAACCAAGCTACTATCTCTATGGTTCTTAGATAGCATACTCGCCCACACCACAGCAGCGATAATTGCCGACCATAGCGCTATATGAAGGAGAAATTTTGCTATCTTTCTAAGCATAGTTTATTAGTTTAGCTTCTCGGTAAGTACCCTTGCCACCTCCGAGCAGATAACATCAATATTACCCGCACCAAAGGTCACCGTAACATCTGTGCTCTCACCCTTGAGGTACTCAGCAACACTATCACGCTCCACAAGCTCCCACTCTGCGGTAATATCCTTACCTATGAGTTCCGAAGTAACGCCCTCGATAGGCAACTCACGCGCTGGGTAGATAGGCACCATAACAACCTTATCGGCCATAGAGAGCACCTCGGCAAACTCCGTAGCGAAGTCACGAGTGCGCGTATACAAGTGCGGCTGGAATACAGCAACAAGTCTACGGCCAGGGAAGATGCCTCGCAACGATGTTATCGTAGCACGCAACTCCTCAGGATGATGTGCATAATCATCAATATACACCTGCTTTGGGGTGTTCAAATATACCTCCATACGGCGCTTCACACCCTCAAACTCTCGCAATGCCTTGCGTAGTTTATCGTAATCGAGGCTCTTGCCCTCAATCTTCGCGGCACACCACAACATAGCAACCGCAGCGATAGAGTTCTCGATATGCACCTTACCCAAGATACCGAGCGTACAGCCATCAATACGACCATCAGGCAAGACTATATCGTAACGATAGTAGCCACCCTCCAACAACGAAATATTCTCGGCATGGAAGTCACCACCCTCCTCGCATGAATAGCGGTACAACATACGCTCCGTAGTGTCAAACTCAAGGTTCACACCCTGCTTAAGCACCAACGCACCACCACGCTTAATCTGTGAGGCAAACTGCCCGAAGGCCTCAACCATAGCCTCTGGCGTGCCATAGATATCGAGGTGGTCGGCATCTGTAGCTGTGATCACCGCAACATCGGGATGTAGGCGCAAGAAGGAGCGGTCATACTCATCAGCCTCAACAACCAATCTACGACCCTCACCCAAGAGGAGGTTCGAGTTAAAGTTGCGAGATATACCGCCAAGGAAGGCGCTACCCTCACCCGCAGCAGCATGGTTGAGCCACGACGCAAGCGTAGAGGTTGTAGTCTTGCCATGCGTACCAGCAACAGCCATGACGCACTTACCCTCACTCAGCACACCGAGCATCTGTGAACGCTTCTCAATACGGAAGCCCTGCTCACGAAGCCACGCCCACTCCTTATGGTCACCAGGAATAGCTGGTGTTAAGACCACAAGAGTATTTGCTGGGGAGCGCATGAACTCGGGGATAAGCTCCACATCATCCTCATAATGCACCAATGCACCCTCACTCTCCAAGGCCCTTGTAAGTGGCGTTGCCGTAAGGTCATAGCCCGCAACACGATATCCCTCATGGAGGAAGTAGCGCGCCAAAGCACTCATACCAATACCACCAATGCCGAGGAAGTATATATTTTCAAACTCACGCTGTGTCATTATAGACTCTTTTTTAGCTCCGTTTCTATCTCATTCACTACTCTGTCTGCCGCATCTGCAATGGCCAACTTTGCGATATTGGCTGCAAGCTGCTCCAGGCGCTGACTATCCTGAGCCATTGCCACAGCCTCCTGCATACCTCGCGCCACAGCCTCGCTATCACGCACAATCTCGGCAGCACCCTTCTCCACCAATGCCATAGCATTCTTTGTCTGGTGGTCCTCAGCAACATTTGGCGATGGAACGAAGATTGTAGGCTTAGCCACCAAGCATAGCTCCGACACAGTGCAAGCACCACTACGCGAGAGCACAACATCGGCAGCTGCATAGGCATAGTCCATACGCTCGATAAAGGCGCCCTGCCAGATATTCTTCGTAGGGTGCGCCTCCAAGAACTCACGCATCTCACGCTCGTAGAACTTACCCGTCTGCCATATCACCTGCACAGGCGCAACACCATCAAGGCTCTTAATCCACGCCTTCATCATCTCATTCAAGGTGCGAGTGCCAAGTGAACCGCCAACAACCAACACCACAGGCATATCCTCGTTAAAGCCGTAGTAACCGAGGGCCTCGCCACGCAGTGCTATATCCGCAGTAAAGCGACCACGCAACGGATTACCCGTCATCACAATACGCTCCTTAGGGAAGAAACGCTCCATCTTATCGTATGCCACGCAGATGCGCTTAGCGCGCTTCGAGAGGAGCTTATTTGTAAGTCCCGCATAGGAGTTCTGCTCCTGGATAATAGTAGGCACACCAAGACGCTGAGCAGCCCAGAGTACAGGTGCTGAGGCGTAGCCACCAAAGCCCACAACAATATCCGCTCTAAACTCCTTGATTATGCGCTTTGCACGGCGCACACTCGCTGCAACCTTAAAGGGAAGAGCAAGATTTTTAAGCGTAAGACGACGCTGCAAGCCCGCAACAGGAAGACCCTCGATGCGATAGCCCAAAGCAGGCACCTTCTCCATCTCCATCTTACCCTCTGCACCCACAAAGAGTATCTCTACATCGTTACCAAATCTGCGCTTCAGAGCCTCCGCCACTGAGACCGCTGGGTATATATGTCCGCCGGTACCTCCGCCCGACAAAATTACTCGTATCATTCGCTATAATTTACGACCCTAAGAGTCGACCATTTACAATAGTATAACACTCTGACGCACAAACACTTAAATCCCAACAACCTCAGAACAAGTGATATGTACGCAATTTCACACTACAAAGGTATACATTAGTAGCTAATTTTACAAATGTAAAAACTCTCTTTTTTTGATTTTTTTGACATAGCGTAAAGGCTATTCAGTGGGGCGCAAATGAAATTTGGAGCATAGGCTTTATATCTTCCAAAAAAATATCTATTTTTGCAAAAAATTATAACACTATCAAAATGAAGAGATTTACAACTTTAATGTGCGCCATTGTAGTTGCTATCATGGCAATGGGCTGCGCATCAGGAAACAAAGCTACTGATACTAAGAGCTTTATCACCGTTGAGAATGGTCAGTTTATGCGAAATGGCGAGCCTTACTACTTCGTAGGCACGAATTTCTGGTATGGCGCAATCCTCGGCTCTGAGGGCGAGGGCGGCAACCGCGAGCGTCTATGCAAGGAGCTTGACTTTATGAAGGCTAACGGCATCGACAACCTCCGCATCTTGGTAGGTGGCGAGGGCGAGAATGGCCTCCTCGGCAAGATTGAGCCTAACCTACAGCCTGAGCCAGGCGTATATAACGATGAGGTGTTGGCAGGTCTTGACTACCTTATGATGGAGCTTGGCAAGCGTAACATGACCGCAGTGTTGTACTTCAACAACGCCTGGGAGTGGAGCGGCGGCTACACACAGTATGTTGCATGGGCAAACAACACCCCTGTGCTTGTACCTCGCGTGGATGGCTGGTTCTCATATAATACTTTCGCAGGCGAGTTCGTGCGTAATGAGCGCGCGAAGCAGATATTCTATGACCATGTGAAGTATATCGTGTCACGCACAAACCGCTATACAGGCATCAAGTATATCGACGACCCTGCAATCTTCTCATGGCAGATATCTAACGAGCCTCGTGCCTTCAGCAGCAAGGAGATAAACAATAAAGAGGCCTTTGCCGAGTGGCTTGCAACATCTGCGAAGCTTATCCGCTCACTCGACCCTAACCACATGATATCTACAGGCTCGGAGGGTTACTACGGCTGTGAGTGGGATATGGAGCTATGCGAGAAGATTCACGCCATTGATGAGATTTCATATATCAACTGCCATGTATGGCCATATAACTGGCGCTGGATGCGTGGTGACGCTATGCGCGAGGATTTGGAGCAGTCGTGCGAGAATACCGAGGAGTATATCAATATGCACTTGGAGCTTGGCCGCAAGATTGCTAAGCCTGTTGTTGTCGAGGAGTTTGGCATGCCACGCGATAATATGGACTTCCGCAAGGGAAGCCCTGTAGTATGCCGCGATATCTACTACACCTTTGTCTTTGACCTTATCGTAACTGCACGCCAGAACAACGATGTCTTTGCAGGTTGTAACTTCTGGAGCTGGGGCGGCTATGCACAGACCAACCCTGATGACCACGAGTATTGGGCTAAGGGCGACGACTACACCGGCGACCCAGCACAGGAGCAGCAGGGCCTAAACTCAATCTTTGTGGAGGATGAGTCAACAATGCGTATTATCCGCGAGACAAACGAGGCGCTGGGCAATTTGTAATTAGTAATTAGAAATTAGTAATTAGTAAAGAGTTAAAAGTCTGCGACTTTTTATAGGGAGATTAGGGAAGTTAGGGAAGTTAGTGTTTTGGTTAACCATACAACTCCTTAAATTCCTTAAACTCCCTAAATTCTTTTGTTGGAGGTCTGCTTTTTTTTGGTTAGAGGAGAGTGTCGTGCGATTTGTGGGTAAAATGGGTAATATTGGGTAGTAATGGGTAGAATGGGTAATAGGTCGTGCGGTAGTCTGCGTTGTCGCTGCCGAGCGCTCCGCACTGCCGTGCAGTTAAATGATGATCGCGCTTACCCACACTACCCATAACTACCCATAACTACCCATAACTACCCACCGACTGCGCGCTACCAACTCTACCCCACCCTAACATGTAAAGCATCTTTAGCGCCACGATCCAATTTCTTGTCAGAAGGGGTTGAAATAATTAGTAATTAGTAGAGAGTAATTAGTAATAGTTTCGCTTAGAACAAGCGATATATTAACATCAATCAGCACCACGACCCAATTTCTTGTCAGAAGGGGTTAGATGTGGCCTCGATAAAGAGAAAGCCCGGATGGGACATACTTGATGTATTTCCCATTCGGGCTTTGGATTGAGAGGTCGCAGATGACCCCTTATCACAAGAAATTACAAAAGAACTTTTACCTCCTCTGCTACAGTCTTGCCGTTGTAGCCAAACTTCTCGTCAAGCACCTTGAATGGAGCTGAGTAGCCGAAGTGGTCGAAGGCGTGGATAAAGCCATTCTCGCCAACAAGACCGCGAAGGTTTACTGAAAGACCTGAGGTCATACCGTAGCGTGGAAGGTTACCAAGCACCTCTGCCTGGTACTCCTTAGGCTGGTCACGGAAGAGACCCTCAGAAGGGATAGATACAACGCGTGTTGCGATGCCCTCAGCTGCCAAGAGCTCAGCACCCTCAACGAGGGTAGATACCTCAGAACCTGTAGCAATCAAGGTAACCTTAGCATCCTTATTCTCCAACACTACATAGCCACCCTTCTCAGCCTTCATAGCCTCAGCACGGCGTGACGCGCCATTCATTGCAGGCAATGACTTGATGTTCTGGCGTGATAGGATAAGTGCAACAGGGCGTGTCTCCTCCATAGCCATCTTCCATGCAGCAACAGTCTCCTCAGCATCTGCAGGACGAAGAACAAGCATTGAGCGCTTGCCTGAGTGATTGTGGAGGTGCTCCATAAGACGAATCTGTGCCTCATGCTCAACAGGCTCGTGGGTAGGACCGTCCTCACCTACACGGAATGAGTCGTGTGTCCAGATATAAACAACCTTCTTCTCCATAAGAGCTGAGAGGCGTACTGCTGGCTTCATATAGTCTGAGAATACGAAGAATGTACCACATGCTGGGATGATACCACCATGGAGTGCCATACCGTTCATCACACACGCCATAGTAAGCTCAGCAACACCTGCCTGGAAGAACTGACCTGTGAAGTCACCCTTGGTGAATGCCTTAGTCTTCTTGAGGAAGCCATCGGTCTTATCTGAGTTAGAGAGGTCGGCAGATGATACCACCATATTCTCTACATGCTCTGCGAAGTAGCCAAGCATAGCTGCTGATGCTGAACGAGTTGCATCGTCTGGCTTGATGTTAATTGCTGAGTAGTCAATCTCAGGAAGCTTGCCAGAGTAGAAGTTATCCATCTTCTCTGCAAGAGCTGGGTTAGCCTTACGCCACTCAGCCTCTGTAGCCTGCATCTGCTTAGCCCACGCACGCAACTCCTCACGACGCTGTGCATATACCTCCTTAGACTCCTCGAATACTGCAAATGGCTCCTCAGGGTTACCACCGAGGTTCTTGATTGTTGCAGCGATGTCTGCACCCGCAGCTGTAAGTGGCTGGCCGTGTGTAGATACCATATTCTCGAATGATGAGCCGTCAGCCTTACGAGCGCCGTAGCCCATGATAGTCTTACCGATGATAAGCGTTGGACGCTCAGTCTCAGCGTTTGCAGCCTTCAAAGCAGCACGAATCTCGTCGATAGACTGGCCGTTAACTGTGATTACATTCCAGTTCCAAGCCTTATATTTCATCTCGATATCCTCTGTGTCTACCTCGTCACACTTTGTTGAGAGCTGCACATTGTTCGAGTCGTAATACATGATGAAGTTTGACAAGCCGAGGTGACCAGCAACACGACCTACACCCTGAGAGATCTCCTCCTGAATAGCACCGTCAGAGATGAAGGCGTATGTCTTGTGTGCCATCCACTCACCGAAGCGAGCAACCATGAAACGCTCTGCGATAGCAGCACCAAGAGCCATAGCGTGACCCTGACCAAGAGGACCAGATGTGTTCTCAACACCACGCATAACATCAACCTCTGGGTGACCAGGTGTTACGCTGCCCCACTGACGCAATGACTGCAAATCCTCAGTGGCGTAAGTACCTGCCAATGAGAGTACTGCATAAAGCATAGGTGACATATGACCTGGGTCAAGGAACATACGGTCACGGTGTGGATAAGCCATGTTATCTGGGTCGTAACGCAAGAACTCTGTGTAGAGCACATTGATGAAATCTGCACCGCCCATAGCACCACCTGGGTGACCAGACTTAGCCTTCTCAACCATTGAAGCAGCCAAGATACGGATGTTATCCGCTGCACGCTGAAGCTTGTTGTTTTCCATAAAAAAAGGATTTTTTATATTATTAGTTTAATTGTTAAATCCAACTATAATTATACAATCATACAAATATACGCAAACTTTCTGAATATTGAACCGTTTTTTGAGAAAAAGTGAAAAGTAACATCAATATATATCCTGCGGGCTTGGGAGGAGCGGGAGGAGCGGGATTTTCAATTTTCATTTTTTCAAAATCCCTATGTTTTGAAAAATGAAAAAAAGAAACTCCCTCATCTCGCTTCCAGGGGTTATCAGTAAAATACTATCGTTTAGAGACTACAGGGACAGCAGAGACTACAGAGACTACAGCGAAACTATGGTATCAACTTTGTTGTTCTTTCTCTCTCTGTTGTCTCTTTTCTCTCTATCGTCTCTGTTGTCTCTCTCAGTAGATTAGAGAGAGCAGGGACTGCAGGGACTACAGGGACAACAGCGAAACTATGGTATCAACTTTGTTGTTGTTTCTCTCGCTGTTGTCTCTTCTCTCTCTGTTGTCTCTCTCTGTGATTTCTAAACTATATTTTTTTTCAATTTTTCAAAACATAGGGTTTTTGAAAAAATGAAAAAATGAAAAAAGTTACTTTCTACCAAGCAAGGCAGATACGCCCGACTTAC
>JAFYRL010000046.1 GCA_017546975.1 Alistipes sp. | reverse complement strand
TGGTGCAGATACAACGCTCGGCGAAATTCAAGTAGATGGGCTGTACTTGGCGTACTGCCCATTTACGAGATATTTCGTTAGCGGAAGTAGATGCCCATTATCACAACAAATACCGACGAAGGAGCCTTGTTAGACAGCTTCCTATTATTGGCTGTAGCAAGTATGTTTGAACTACTCAAAGTAGGTCTCCTGCGAACCACTATGTCTACCATCAATATAGATATCTACACGATAGGTACCCTTCTCGAAGTGTGAGCCGTCGTAGTAGATGCTCACAGGCACAGACTGGTTCTCGTAGTCTACCTTACGCACTGCAGATGCCATCATCTCCTCGCCCTCAAACATAAAGAGAATCATATCCTCAGACGATAGCACATAGCCATCAGGTGCTGTGATACAGATATATATACTCTTCTCTCCTGGCTCGGCAAGTTCGTTTGCTGTAAGCTCAAAGTCTACACGAAGGCGTGCTGCCTGCTTCATACGGCGCACCTCCTTAGATGAGTCATTGAGGGCAACGATACGCACGCCGCTTGTACGGATTACAGAGCCGATACGCACCTTTGTGCCAAGCTCATCTGCACGCTCCTCAGCAACATCTGCACGAAGCTGTGCTGTGGTTATCTCCTTCTTATATGCCACATTTTCAGCCTGGAGGTTGCTGTTTATTGTGTTAAGCGAGTCGATCTGACGAAGGTATCCCTTCATAACGCCACGCAACGACTCCACCTCTTTCTTATATTTTGCAAGCTGGTTATAATTATAGGTACGCTCCTTCTGCAACTGCTCCAACATTGTCACCGCCTCCTGATACTTCATCATCATCGTATCATTACGGTCCTTCAATGACTCAAGCTCCGACACAAGGCTCTCAGCATCCTTTTGTAGGAGAGTATTCTGCTCCTCGAAGAGCTGGCGTGCCGACTCCACGATAGCATAATCCTCCTTGATGCTACGATACTTCACGATATAGCTTACGGTAAAGTATGCCGTAGGGAGAAGAAGTAGAACCAAGATAAGGAGCATAGTCTTAAGACCCTTGATAGAGCGCACACTACGCTCAATCTCCACCTCAAGATCTCCAACATAGGCGCTATCAGCATATCCTGCATCCTCAGGCTCTGGCATTTGAACTCTCTGAGGCTCAGCAACAACAACAGGCTCAACAGGCTTCTCCTCTGTAGTAGTGTGCGTATCGTTGAGTGTTCGCTGATTGCTACGCTCAGCTATGATATCGTTCAATGTCTTTGGTGCTTTCTCCACGATTGACTCCGCTATAGGAGCCTCAACAGCTGGGCTCTCACCAGCTAATGGTGTACCACATACAGGGCAAGCCTTTGACTTGCTCGATACAGGATTTCCACATTTTTCACATCTTATAAGTGCCATAATACAATCTTATCTCTTTAATTTGCCTACAAAGATAACGCTTTATTACTAAATTATGATATATCCGAAAAGTCGATACGCTCCTTTTTCTTATGACGGTCACGCAACGCCCTGAGTGACAAGTTCTCTGGGAGAGATAAATCGGCATCTCGCTCCAAGATAGCAAGCGCTTCATTGCGCGTAAGCTCCATAATCTGGGTATCGGTAGCAAGATTTGCAATGTTTAATTGAAAGGCTTCGCCACTCTGCTGCGTGCCGTGAATATCTCCCGCACCTCGAAGTTTAAGGTCGAGCTCCGAGAGCTGAAAGCCATCGTTTGTAGCACACATAGCATCCAACCTTGCGCGGCCATCCTTCGAGAGTTTATCGCCCGACATGAGTATGCAGTAGGACTGCTCACCACCACGACCTACACGGCCGCGTAGCTGATGAAGCTGCGATAGTCCAAAGCGCTCTGCCGACTCTATGACCATCACCGTAGCATTAGGCACATCAACACCAACCTCAATAACAGATGTAGCGATTAGAATATCTGCCTCGCCACGCTTAAACTGTGCCATGGCAGCATCCTTATCCTCTGGCTTCATCTTACCGTGGCATACCGTAATTCTATATTGCGGAAGCGGAAAGTCGCGCGACATAGACTCAAAACCATCGTATAGATCTTTATAATCCATCTTCTCCGACTCCTTGATAAGTGGATAGACGATATAGACCTGTCGGCCTTTGGCTATCTCCTGCCTGAGGAAGCCAAACATCCTCAGACGCGCAGAGTCAAAGTAGTGGTATGTGCGTATAGGCTTACGCCCTGGTGGTAGCTCATCAATCACCGACACCTCCAAATCGCCATATAGCGTCATCGCCAAAGTACGAGGTATAGGTGTAGCGGTCATAACAAGGATATGTGGTGGCTGCTGATTCTTTGTCCAGAGCTTAGCGCGCTGCTCCACACCAAAACGATGCTGCTCATCTATAACAACATAGCCAAGATTTGCAAACTGCACCCTATCCTCAATAAGTGAGTGTGTGCCCACGAGAATATCCACCTCGCCAGATGCTATACCCTCAAGAGCCGTGCGGCGCTCTTTCGCCTTTGATGAGCCAGTGAGTATTGCAACCTTGACATTTAACCCCTCGGCAAAGCGCGACATAGAGGCAAAATGCTGGCGTGCCAATATCTCTGTAGGCGCCATGATACATGCCTGGAAACCATTATCCACGGCGAGCAACATCGACATAAAGGCCACCATGGTCTTACCGCTACCCACATCGCCCTGAAGCAAGCGATTCATCTGCCTGCCCGAAATCATATCCGAGCGTATCTCCTTGATTACACGCTGCTGAGCCCCCGTAAGAGCAAATGGCATCTTCTCCCTATAGAAGGTGTTGAACGCCTCGCCCACACGCGGAAAGAGGAAGCCTCCGCCACGCTGATGACGCGAGCTGCGACGCGCTTGAATAGTTAGCTGAACACCAAGTAGCTCATCAAACTTTAGGCGATACTGCGCCTGTTTAAGCATCTCTGCCGACTGCGGAAAGTGAATGTTATATATCGCATCCTTAAGAGGTATAAGCCCCAAACGGCGACGCATATCCTCACTAAGTGGGTCAACAAATGCCGTAGCACTTCCCGCCACGAGTTGCCACGCATTATAGACTATGGTGTGCATAGCCTTAACCGTTATCGTCTGCGCCAGCTTCTCGGTTGAGGAGTAGAGGCCCTGAAAACCGCTCTCTATCTTGCGAGATAGCACCTGCTCAACAGGCTCAATCTCTGGATGCACAAGGCTCACACGCCCCTTAAAGATGCTGGGACGACCAAAGATTATATACTCACGCTGCAACTCCACGCGCTTCTCAATCCACTTGATGCCGTGAAACCACAATAACTCGGCAGAGCCTGTGGGGTCTGTGACCTCGACAATCATGCGACGCTTAGCACCCTCACCCATAAAGGACTTGCCAACCACTCTACAGCGCAGTTGCACATAGGTGCTCTCCATCGACTCATCTATCTCGTTAAGACGGAAGATGCGTGTACGGTCGATATAGCGATAAGGAAAGCGCATGAGGAGGTCGCCAATAGTACGAACGCCCACCTCACGCTCCAAGAGGCGTGCGCGAACTTCACCCACACCTCCCACAAACTTTATCTCTCTGCTAAGTATATCGGACATCGACCGCCTAATATATCGTTGTTAAATCTCTGTGATAGAGCGCACAGGAGCAATCTTCTCCAAACGCTCTCTACCCTTAAGTTCTGCAATCTCAACGATAAATACAAACTCCTTGACCTTAACACCGTACTCCTTACCGTCAACTACGATTTTAAGGCTCTGCAACGACTCTGCAAGACCCTCAGCAGTGCCACCCGTAGCGAGTACATCATCAAGGATTGTAACCTCGAAGTTCTCGCCATTAGCTCTGCCTGCAGCGATATCGCTGGCACGATAGTATAACTTATCGAAGCCATACTCCTTCTCAATAAGCACCTCATGCAAGTCGCCCTCGGCAAATGGGAGCTTACCACTCTTACGCACAGGTACGATATTCTCTACATGCTCGGCATTAGTGAGGAGTGGCGCAGCAAACAAAAAGCCACGAGCCTCAGGAGCTATAATATTTGGTGCAGTACAAGCCTCAGCAACCTTGGCTGTAAGCTCCTTGAACACCGCCTTATTCTGCAAAAATGGGATGATATCAACAAATACGATACCCTCCTTTGGGAAATCCTTATAATATTTTAATACCTCTTTCATGATATGTTACTTTGTAGTTGCTATACTACTTTTTGTATGTATACTTTCCATCTGTTAAATCCTCAATATCGAAGCACTCATATATGATTGTGTAGCCTCCATAAGCGAGGTTAGATGCGCCGTGTGTCTCCTCCTCATATAGGAAGCCGAGGCGATTATCCTTCTGCCATGCCATTGTTGAGTATGCCGAGTTAAGCGTTGTAACCTGCTTCACGCCGTCCCACTCCTTGGCAACATCACCAGGCATGTAATACTCCTCTTCCGACTCAAGTATCTTATAGTAGATACCCACATTCGCTCTGCTAGGGCCGAGAGGCACCGACTGCAATAGAATGTACATAGCTCTATTATCCTCCACACGAATGATTGGGAGAATCATCACCTCGCCATTTGTTGAGTTACTCTTAGACTCAACACCACCGTTCGAAGCACCAGAGAAGCATGCATCTTCCCAAACACCTGCACCACTATTTACATCTGTATAGACAAAAAGGTTGTAGTAACGACCACCCTCATAACGAGAGCTGATAAGGAGCGTTCCGTCAGGGAACTCCTCAACCTTTGGCTCATCTGCAGTGTTATACACAGCAGGCTCGTTGATATTACCCAAAACCTTCCAGCTACCACCAAAGTCATCCGAGAAGAGAACATAGTTCATGTGCTTCTGCGAGCGATCCTTGATAAGCACAGCGCAGTAAAGACGGTAGTACTCTCCAACCTTTGTTATGCGGCTCTGCATGATGCGTCCCGAAGCAACAAACATCGAACGCACAGGGCCATAATGCGAATTATCAAACTGCGAGTAGATAGACTCTGCGATATCCTCAGGCTCGCTCCATGTTCTACCGCAATCCTCCGAGTAGAAACGAGCGATATTCTGATGATTGTTGCGTGTGCCATTGTGGAATGATACATTACCTGCACACGACATCAACAATACACGGTTAGACTCTCTATCTGCAACAATACATGGGTCACCATAACCCACATTCATAAAGTCTGGAGAGTCAGCACCCTTACCCTCAATAAGTGGCATAACATCGCTCCATGTGTTGCCGTTATCATACGACAAACGATAATGCAAATCTATACGACCCTTATCTGTTACGCCAATATCCGTACCGCTATGACGATAGTCAGCCACAGCGATAAGTGTGCCATCCTTTGCTACAGCAAGAGCAGGAATACGATATGGAATATCTGTTGGATTGAGCAACTCAAACACCTCAAAGCGATTAGCCTTAGGTGTAGGCTTTGTTCCGCTACCCTCACCCGCAGACTTCTCACAACCACAAGCGATAAATGCCACGCCGAGAAGTGCTGCTACGAATACTCTAAAACTTCTATGCATAGTTCGGACTATTTACGGTAAGTGTAGTATGCACCAGCCTGACAAGTAGGCATAAGCACAATATCATTCACATTCATGTGAGCTGGTAGGTTGAGCATCCACTCGATAGCCAAAGCAATATCATCACCCTGCAACGCCTCAACGCCACGATATACACCCTCAGCACGCTCCTTGTCGCCATGGAAGCGCACCTCCGAGAACTCAGTCTCAACCATACCTGGGCGCACCTCACCCACCTTGATGCCTGCGCTGAGCAAGTCAGCACGCATAGCCTGAGAGATAGCGTGTACAGCATGCTTCGATGCACAGTAAACAGCACCATTCTCGTATGGCTCAGTACCAGCGATAGAGCCAATATTGATGATATGACCACCCTGGCCAGCCTCAACCATAGCGCCACTGATAATCTTGGTAACATAAAGAAGACCCTTGACATTGGTATCAATCATAGCATCCCAATCTGCCGAGTCACCCTTATCGATATGCTCCAAACCAGCTGCAAGACCTGCGTTGTTAACAAGAACATCGACACGACCAAGCGGCTTCAAATACTCGATACACTCCGCTTCAGAGCGAACATCGAAGTTCAAAGCGACACATTTTGCACCCTTAGCCTCGACCTCTGCCTTCAACGCCTCAAGACGCTCCTTACGGCGACCTGTAATGATAATCTCTGTGTCGGTATTAGCAAGACGCAATGCTGTAGCACGACCAATACCCGATGTAGCTCCTGTAACAAGAATTCTTTTCATAGTTATATTTTTATTATTAGTTACGCACAAGTACATAATCACGCAAATTTACAAATTTTTGCTGTGGCAAACAAATTATAAAGCTACTTTTTGCGAAAATCAAATTTAGAGCTTCGCCACCTCGGTAACGCCCTCGATTTTTAGTATGTTTTTAGCTTCAAAAAAAGTTTGAGCTTTCACATTTTTTTTATACCTTTGTTTCGTATTATGCGCCTGGGTGTAGCACAAAGCGTGTTACTTCCCAATGCTCAGCGTGTTAGCACTGCTTGGCAGCATGGCGCAAAGAGGTATAATTTTATAAACAACTCAACAGTGAGCAAGGAGTATAAGCGTTATCTTATAACATCGGCACTTCCTTACGCCAACGGACCTGTTCATATTGGCCACTTGGCAGGTGTATATGTGCCATCAGATATCTACACAAGATACCTTCGTTTGAAGGGTTACGATGTAATCTCAGTATGCGGTAGTGACGAGCATGGTGTGCCTATTACAATCAAGGCACGCAAGGAGGGTATTACCCCTCAGCAGGTTGTAGACCGCTACCACGAGATTATCGAGAAGTCATTCCGCCGTCTCGGCATGTCTTTCGACATCTACTCTCGAACATCATCGCCTACACATCGCGTTACAGCATCGGATTTCTTCCGCAAGCTATACGACGAGGGCAAGTTTATCGAGCAGACATCGGAGCAGTTCTACGATGAGGAGGCACAGACTTTCCTCGCTGATCGCTATATCGTGGGTGAGTGTCCTCACTGCCACAATGAGAAGGCCTATGGCGACCAGTGTGAGAAGTGTGGCTCTACACTCTCATCTAACGAGCTTATCAACCCACGCAGCGCCGTATCGGGTGCTGTGCCTGTAAAGCGCGAAACAAAGCATTGGTACTTGCCTTTGGACAAGTATGAGGGCTTCTTGCGTGAGTGGATCTTGGAGGGTCACAAGGAGTGGAAGTCAAATGTATATGGTCAGTGTAAGAGCTGGCTCGACCTTGGCCTTCAGCCACGCGCCGTAAGCCGTGACCTTGATTGGGGTATTCCAGTGCCTGTTGAGGGTGCTGACGGCAAGGTGTTGTATGTATGGTTTGACGCACCTATCGGCTATATCTCTGCTACTAAGGATCTTACACCAGATTGGGAGAAGTATTGGAAGAGCGAGGATACCAAGATGGTACACTTCATCGGTAAGGACAACATAGTGTTCCACTGTATCGTATTCCCATCAATGCTTAAGGCTCATGGCGACTACATCCTCCCTAAGAATGTACCAGCTAACGAGTTCCTAAACCTTGAGGGCGACAAGATCTCTACATCTCAGAATTGGGCTGTGTGGTTGCACGAGTATCTCGATGAGTTCCCAGGCAAGGAGGATGTACTTCGTTATGTTCTCTGCGCAAACGCACCTGAGACAAAGGATAACGACTTTACATGGAAGGACTTCCAGTCACGCAACAACTCTGAGCTCGTTGCCGTATTGGGTAACTTCGTAAACCGCGCATTGGTACTCACTAAGAAGTACTACGATGGCGCAGTGCCTGAGCGTGGCGAGTTGACCGACTACGACGAGGCAACAATCGAGGAGTTGCAGAAGATTAAGGCGTCGTTGGAGCGCAATATCGAGCACTATCACTTCCGTGAGGCATTGAAGGATGCTATGGCATACTCGCGTATCGGCAATAAGTATCTTGCCGACACAGAGCCTTGGAAGGTTGTTAAGAGTGATCCTGAGCGCGTTAAGACAATCCTTAATATTGCACTTCAGATTACAGCAAATATCGCTATCGCTATCGAGCCATTCATGCCATTCTCTGCAGAGAAAATATTGAAGATGCTTGCAGTGGAGAAGTTTGGCTGGGAGCAGCTCGGCTCTATGGAGCTTGTCGCTGCGGGCCACACTATTGGCGAGGCACAGCTTCTATTCGAGAAGATCGAGGACGATGCTATCCAGGCACAGCTCGACAAACTTGAAGCAGCACGCCGCGCTAAGCTTGCGGCTGAGGCAGCACAGAATGTTACTCAGCAGAAGGCCGAGGTATCGTTCGATGACTTCCAGAAGATGGACATCCGCGTATCGACAATCCTTGCAGCCGAGAAGGTGGCAAAGACTAAGAAGCTTCTAAAGCTCTCTATCGACACAGGTATCGACAAGCGCACTATCGTATCAGGTATTGCAGAGTACTACACACCAGAGGAGCTTGTAGGCCGTCAGGTATTGGTACTCACTAACCTTGCGCCACGCGAGATTAAGGGTATCGAGTCACGCGGTATGATTCTTATGGCTGAGGACGCTCTTGGCCGCTTGGTGCTTGTACAGCCTGAGGACAAGACTATGTCTGGTGCGATGATTGGATAATATAAATAATTGAATGTTAATGGGTTAGATTATAATAACCTAAAAATATAACCAACTAAACTTTTTACTTTTACTATGGAAAACATTAAATGGGGAGAGCTTGGTTTTGCATACTACAAGACAGCTTTCAATGTACGCTACCACTATGCTAATGGTCAGTGGAGCCAGATGCAGGTAACTGATGATGAGTACATCAAGATGCACATGTCAGCAGCTTGCTTGCACTATGGTTTGGAGATCTTCGAGGGTCTTAAGGCATTCCGCGGTGTTGATGGTAAGGTACGCTTGTTCCGTCCAGATGAGAACGCTAAGCGTATGATCAACTCAGCTAACCGTCTTTGCTTGCCAGCTCCAACTGTTGAGCAGTTCGTTGAGGGTTGCGTTGAGTGTGTAAAGCGCAATCTTGATTTCGTTCCACCTTATGAGACTGGTGCATCACTTTACTTGCGTCCTACCCTTCTTGGTACAAAGACTTGCTTGGGCGTACGCGCTGTAGACGAGGCTGATCTTATCATCTTCTGTGCTCCTGTAGGTCCTTACTTCAAGGGCGGTATGTCAGCTATCAAGGCTCTTATCATGCGTGATCAGGACCGTGCTGCTCCACGTGGAACAGGTGATGTTAAGGTAGGTGGTAACTACGCTTCATCTATCTGGTCATTGGAGGCTGCTCACGAGAAGGGCTTCTCTAATGTATTGTACCTTGACGCTGCAACACACTCTAAGGTTGAGGAGTTCGGTGCTGCAAACTTCTTCGGTATCAAGAATAACACTTATGTAACTCCTAAGTCAGCATCTATTCTTCCATCAATCACTAACAAGAGCTTGCGTCAGATTGCTGCTGACCTTGGTCTTACTGTTGAGGAGCGCGACATTCCTGTTGAGGAGTTGGCTACATTCGAGGAGGCAGGTGCTTGCGGTACAGCTGCAGTTATCTCTCCTATCGGTGCGTTATATGACCTTGACAACAATGTAACATACGACTACGGCATGAAGGTTGGTGAGACTTGCAAGAAGATGTACGATCACCTTCAGGGCATCCAGTATGGCCGTGTTGAGGACATTCACAACTGGAATGTAGAGGTATTGTAATATTTCTTGTGATAAGGGCACATCAGCGTCCTCACAATCAAAAGAGCGAATGGGAAATACGCCAAGTATATCCCATCCGCTCTTTCTCTTTATCTAGAATACAATACATCCGCAACCCTTCTATCAAGAAATGCCTGGAGGAGTCGGAAGTTTCACGACAAATAAAAAAAGTGTTCCACGGGGAACACTTATATATAGTACTATATAAAGACAGGGTCTAACTCTTCACTAACGGCCAAACTTTACAAGAAGGACATTGATATCAGCTGGCGAAACACCAGGAATGCGCGATGCCTGACCAATAGTCTCAGGACGAATACGAGAGAGTTTTTGACGGGCTTCGATAGTTAGCGAGTTCATGGCATTGTAGTCAAACTTCGCAGGAATAGCAATCTCCTCCAAGCGATGCATCTTCTCAGCGTAGTACTTTTCGCGCTCAATATAGCCACGATATTTGATTTGAATCTCCGCCTGCTCGACAACCTCATCGCTAAGGTTATTCTTCTCAATAAATGATTTAAGCTTCGGAACTTCATTTTTGAGTGAATTTATCGTCACATTACTACGCAAAACTATATCATATAGCTTTTTTCCTTGCGAAAGCGGCTCTTCACCTATTGAAATTAAATAGCTGTCAATTTCGCCTATTTTGACCGAGCTCTTACGGAGCATCGAAATAAGCGATTCTACGGCCGCATTTTTTTTGAGCAAATTTTCATACTTTGCCTCTGACACAAGACCAATTTCGTGACCAAGTGGAGTGAGTCGAACATCAGCATTATCCTGGCGAAGGAGGATGCGATACTCGGCACGCGAAGTAAACATACGATATGGCTCATCGACGCCCTTAGTCACAAGGTCGTCAATCAAGACACCGATATACGCCTCATCACGCTTTAACACTATGCTACCCTCACCACGCAACGAACGATGAGCATTGATACCCGCCATAAGACCCTGCGCAGCTGCCTCCTCATAACCAGTCGTACCATTAACCTGACCAGCGAAATATAGACCCTCAACAAGCTTTGTTTCGAGTGTATGGTTAAGTTGTGTAGGTGGGAAGTAGTCATACTCGATAGCATAACCAGGGCGGTAGACATGAACATCCTCAAGACCTACGATGTTGTGCAACGCCTCCAACTGCACCTCATAAGGCAGCGATGAAGAGAAGCCATTTAGATAATACTCGTTAGTGTTACGACCCTCAGGCTCCAAGAAGAGCTGATGCTGCTCCTTATCTGCAAAGGTACGAAGCTTATCCTCAATACTTGGGCAGTAGCGAGGACCTATTCCATGAATAGTTCCATTAAAGAGCGGCGAACGCTCGAAACCTGTGCGTAGAATATCGTGTACACCCTTAGATGTATAGACCATGAAACATGGTAATTGATGCTTAACAGCCTCCGTATCTGGATCATAAGAGAACTTCGAAGGCACTGCATCACCCTCTTGTATTTCAAGAGCATCAAAGTTGATAGTGCGTGCATCGAGTCGCGCAGGTGTACCTGTCTTCATGCGTCCTGCCTCGAAGCCGAGAGAACGCAACTGCTCTGTGATACCATACGAAGCTTGATCACCAGCTCTACCACCCTCAGCCTGAGCATCACCGCAGTGCATAAGACCGCTAAGGAATGTTCCTGCAGTGAGCACTACCCTACTACACTCAATCTCTACGCCCATTCGCGTTTTAACGCCCCTTACAGCGACTTTCTCCCCTGAATGGTCCATGAGTATCTCCGTCACAGAATCCTGCCATATATAGAGATTTGGCGTGTTCTCCAACTCCCTACGCCATAGGCGCGAAAACTCGGCCTTGTCGCACTGAGCACGCGGACTCCACATCGCAGCACCCTTAGAGCGGTTTAGCATACGGAACTGAATAGCACTCATATCAGTTATGCGCGCCATTCGACCGCCAAGAGCATCTATCTCTCTGACTATCTGACCTTTAGCCACACCACCCACTGCAGGATTACACGACATCGAGGCAATCTTCTCCATATCAATAGTGATAAGGAGTGTTCGAGAGCCCAGACGCGCAGCTGCTGAGGCAGCCTCACAACCCGCATGACCTGCACCAATAACGACTATATCGTACGAGAGCTTCATAGGTACTTCTCTCTAAGTAGTTTGAGGTATCTGTTCTCCATGCGGCGCATATTCTTCTCTGCCCACGCACTCTTATCCTTATGACCACAAAGATGCAATGCTCCATGCACAATAACACGGCGCATCTCATTGATAGGCAGAGCGTTATATTGAGGAGCATTATCCTCAACCGTAGCCACATCGATATAGACCTCGCCTGAGACTATACCCTCGCCTACCCTACCTTCACGCTCCTCGAAGGTGATGATATCAGTAAAGTAGTCGTGGCCGATAAAGTCGCGGTTCATCTGTCGGTGAAACTCCGATGAGCAGAAGATATAGTTAATATCGCCCACCTGATAACCCTCGGTGTTGATTACCTCCTCAATCCAGCGGCGTAGGATAAGACGCTTGGGTGGAAGGTAGTTGCAATCTTGGTTGTAGAAGTGTATCATAGTCCTTTATAATTTCTTGAAGAAGTCAGAGACATAGAGAGGTTTTTCGGTCTTTGAGTCGTAGATTGCCAAGCGCACAAAGGGCTTATCATTGGCATCTATACCACCACCGATAACACCAATTTTCTGATCTTTCTTCACAATATCTCCCTTCTTCACGCTTACAGAGCTAAGGTTTGTATAGGTCACCAAATACTCATTATAGCCAAGGAAGATTGTATATCTGTTGTTCTGTTTCTTGTATTGAATCTCCTGCACAATACCCTCATGAATGGTACGCACAGCATCGCCTTTTTTACCTGTGATTGTTGCACCGAAACCCTGTTGAGTGAGTGTTCCACCCTCCACCGGAAGGTTCAAACCACGGGTGTTACGCGAGAATCCAGCACCCACCTTATTACCCTTAAGCATCTTCTGTAGCTCGGCCACAGCATTATCATACTGCTTCTGCTGTTTTCGTTGCTCATCTATGGCCTGTTTCTCGCGTTTTGAGAGCTTATTATATGCTCGCTGGGCCTCTACCCTGCTATCCTCCAAAACGCGGCGCTCGCGCTTCAAAACCCTATCTATGGAGTCAAGCTCTGAGGCTCTTCGCTGGAGCGTTGTTCTCTGCTCTGTAACTCTTAATGCACAAGCCTCTATGCTATCTGCCAAAGCACGACGCTCAACGGTTATATGTTCAATCTCTGCCATGCGGCGTGCCGCCTCAGTAAGACTTTTAGAGGCAAAGAGATAATTAGATGTATTATTCTGACGATAGTTACGATATGCCACGCGTGCAGCCTCGGCGTAGAGCTCTCTGTTACGCTCCAACACCCTCTCTAAAGAGTCCACCTCCTTATCGCACAACCCCACCTCGCGCTTTACAGCCTTATGCTCATCCTCAATCTCACGGATGTAGCCGTTGCGCATGCTCATCTCCTTCTCTATGGCGGTCACCTGAGCCTTGGCGCTCTTTTTATCGGTCTTAAGCCTCTCGACCTCAGCCTTTGCATTGTTGAGCTCCTTCTTATACTGCTCCATTCTACGGCGTTGCTCCTCAGTCTTTTTATCCTGAGAGTAGCCGAGCAGTGGGGTAGTGAGTAGTAGCAGTAGTAGGGTTAGTATCTTTACACTCTTAGACATCACTTTTCACGCTTAATAATTTGAATATGAGCATCCATAAGCTCCTTATCATAGCCTCGCTCCACGGCCTTCTGCCAATAGGTCTCTGCCATGAACCTCTCACCCAAGGACCAAAGGATATCTCCATAGTGAAGCAACAGCGAAGCATCCTGCAACGAACTCATGGATAGTGCTTGACGCATTACTACCTTAGCATCCTCGTTGCGTCCCATACGATGCAATACCCACGCCTTGGTATCTATATATGACGAGTTATTTGGCTGTAGCTCCACAGCGCGCTCCGCCATCTTTAGCGCCTTATCCAAATCCTTATCCATAAGGCTTAGGAAATAGGCATAGTTATTTAGCACCAAGGCATTATCACCATTTAGCGCAAGGGCCTTACGGTAATAGTTAAAGGCACGCCTATCATCAGCCATAGAGTGATACAAATCACCTATATTGCCGAGAATGACACTCTTAGAGATGTTACTATCTGCATAGTCTAACGCCGCCTTTAGCATCCATATAGCTCTCTCATAATCTCCATCCATACTAAGCATATAGGAGTATAGTGAGAGTAGATCTACATTTGTAGGGTAGTGTCCAAGAGCAATGACAATATCTCCCTTAGCAAGATCCATCAAGCCCATGGCATACTCCAACTGCACAATGTAGATATAGTCATCTGCCGATGTATCCTCATCCTCCAAGTGGCTACGCAAATACTCCAACGCCTCCTTGCGGTAACCTCCAGCTAAAAGATGCTGAGTGTAAATCTCTCTAACACCGCGATTGTTGGGGTAGTCAATAGCCAACTGGCGTATTATACTACCTATGCGAAAGTAGTTAGCAGCATAAAAGTTCGTATTTGATGTATACTCTTGCAGACGACTCAACTTATTCTCCACATCGAGCTTATCGCTACGGAATATATGCTGCTCATAGTCGAGCATACGGATTACATTACCCTTACGCGAATAGTAATCCGCAATGGCAAAGATAGTCTCAACATTTGTCGTGTCGAGCTTAAATGCCTTGTCATAGGTTACACGCGCTAAGGAGTCACGCCCTGCAATATCATATACATTGGCGAGTTTCGCAAAGCCCTCAGCATCGTATGGATGCTCCTTTATACGGCGCTCACCCTCCTCCATGGCTCTATCATACTGACGCGTCGATAGTAGCAACTCCTGCTTGATATCAGCAAGATAGTAGTTATATCCTATGCGTAACTCCGCAGAGTCGAGTATCGAGATAGCCGAATAAGGCATACCATTTATTCCGTATATTATCGCCAAGGCGTGATACGACTGAATGTTTTGAGGATCAAGACGCATTAGACGGCGGAATATAGGTATAGCCCTGGTGTAACGACCTGAGCCTATAAGCCTCTCAGCATAATTCTGTGTGTACCACTTATTTGTGCTGTCGGCAACAAAGGCTCTATGCGCATACCTAACACCACTATCCCTATCACGGTCAGTCATGCTGAGGTAGTAGTAGGCAGGGGCATAGGTTGTATCCTCCTTTGCTATCTGTAGCCAAATTTTTCGTGCTGAAGAGGTATCCTGCCTGATTGTCAAGGCCTTTACAGCCTCTGTATGGCGGTAGCTACGACTTAATGAGTCGGGTAGGGTAGTGCGTGTTGCAGCAGCAGCGATATTTATAGTCGCCACAGCCATTAACATAGCCACGAATATACCTCTTAACCTACTCATATCTAAAACATAAGGGCAATAGGAGGTATACTCTTATCGCCCTTAATACACTCCTAAATTATATTATAGTGCCGACTCAAACTGGTTGAGGAAGCGCACATCGTTCTCAAAGTATAGGCGCAAGTCACCAACGCCATACTTAAGCATAGCGATACGCTCAATACCCATACCAAACGCGAAGCCAGAGAACTCCTTAGGGTCAATATTGTTTGCCTCGAGGACATTAGGGTCAACCATACCGCAACCCATAATCTCCAACCAACCTGTACCCTTACATACGCCACAGCCCTTACCGCCGCAAATAGAGCATGATACATCCACCTCGGCTGATGGCTCAGTAAATGGGAAGTATGAAGGACGCATACGAATCTGTGCCTGCTCACCAAATAGCTCCTTAGCGAAGTAGAGCAACGACTGCTTCATATCTGCAAACGACACATTACGGTCGATGTAGAGACCCTCAATTTGGTGGAAGATACAGTGTGCACGGTATGAGATAGCCTCATTACGGAACACGCGACCTGGGCAGATTACGCGAATAGGAGGCTTCTGACGCTCCATTGTACGCACCTGAATAGATGATGTATGCGTACGCAATACTACATCAGGATTGCTCTCGATGAAGAATGTGTCCTGCATATCGCGTGCTGGGTGCTCAGGTGGGAAGTTAAGGGCTGAGAATACATGCCAGTCATCCTCAATCTCTGGGCCGTCAGC
>JAFYRL010000045.1 GCA_017546975.1 Alistipes sp. | reverse complement strand
TTTCTTATCTCTTTCGAGGGCGCTATGCGGGCATAGCAACCGAGGAAAGATAAGATAGATGCCGAAATAGACACAAAAGCAACCGAAATATAAAATAAAACTACCTATTGTTAAACTTAATTTACTAATTTATAGAACATCACTATACAAAAGTGTTGAGTGAGCTCGATTTATACGACCGTCCAATCTCATGCGGGCATAAATAAAGGCTCTAACATCACAAGAGCAAAGGTAACGATATTTTTCTAATTAAGAAAAAAAAGCTACTTTTGTGAACTAAAACAAATGATTTATGAGGATTAAGCCGGGAAGATTATTGAAGTGGATGTTTCCAAATGTTATCTGGAGCATGGAGGATAGTGAAGGTATATACCTTACCTTTGACGACGGTCCTACTCCAGGCGTAACAGAGTGGATACTTCAAACCTTAGACCGCTACGACGCTAAGGCAACATTCTTTGTGCTTGGCAAGAATGTCGAGCTATACCCCGACCTCTATCAGATGATTCTCGACCGTGGCCATAAGATAGGCAACCACACCTACTCCCACCAAAAGGGCTGGGAGCTACCATTAGATAGATATATCGAGGATGTGGACCTTGCAGGCGATATGCTCCACACCGAGCTATTCCGTCCGCCATATGCCCGCGTCACACGCAAGCAACTTAAGGTCATCGCACAGCGCTACCGCATAGTGATGTGGAATGTTCTATCGCGCGACTACAATGTACACCTCACACCTAAGCTTTGCCTCAAGGAGACTATCAAGGGGCTTCGAGGTGGCGATATTATATCTATGCACGACAGCGCAAAGTCATTCAAGAACACAAGTTATATCCTCCCAGCACTGCTACGCAAGGCACGCGCCAAGGGTCTGAAATGTAAAATCATTGAGCTATAGCCATGAGAGTCATCGTTGCCATAACCGCAGCAAGTGGCGCAATATATGCCCGCCAATGCCTGGAGCTACTCCTCAGCGATAGCAGCGTGGAGCGCATAGCTCTCATCTTTAGTACTCACGCCAAGGATGTTGCTAAGGCCGAAGGTATAACCCTCCCCGAAGATAGCCGTATAGAACACTACGACAACGATAATATGTGGGCATCACCCGCAAGTGGCTCGGCACGCTGGAATAGCATGATTATAGTTCCTGCGACAATGGGTACTATAGCCCGCATAGCCTCAGGCGTATCACAAAGTCTTATTGAGCGTAGTGCCGATGTTATGCTTAAGGAGCGTCGCAAGCTGGTCATCGTGGCACGCGAAGCGCCCTACTCGCTTATTCACCTACGCAATATGACCACCCTCACCGAGGCGGGAGCTATCATCCTCCCCGCATCGCCATCGTTCTACTTCAACCCCACGACTATTGAGGAGCTATGCCTGACAATCTCGACACGCGCCGTGGAGCATGCTGGTATCAGAACAGAGCATCGAGAGTGGGAATAAACAGACTTATGCTAAAAAGGTAATGACGCTAAAAAAGAGATACCGCTGAAATTCAGCGGTATCTCTTTTTTTAGCATAAGTCTGAGCGGAGCCCTCTGCTTTCATTAGCCTCAATCTCCATCTCATTCTGCATTGATATCATCGAGACGATATTCTCTGCACACTCATAACCACCAATCTCTACGACCATGGTCCACTGTATCTGAATCTGGATGATACCATTCATCAGTGGTAGTGTATCCATAAGTTTCGACTTAGGTGCTACGATGATTACACCATCAACATCGGTGTACTGTGCCATAAACTGTGTTGCTACTACCGAGTCATGAAGTGTTGGCACATGCTTAACCACAATATTCTCCGAGCTACAACCAAGATTTTGGAGCACGCTCGATAGCATAGCAAGGTTCTCCGATACAAACTCAGAAAACTCATCTACGGCAATCACTCCGAACTTCATATTTGTTGAGCTCTCCATAATGCGATTATCTCCCTATCGTTTCAATAATATCCTATCAGTTATCGCGCCAAAATTACTCAGCGATATACTTAGCGTACTCCTGCTTAAACTCTGGGAAGCGAGCTACAAGCTCCTTGTAAGTCTGCTGAGCCTTCTCAGCGTCACCCATAGCAGTGTAAACCAAAGCAAGCTTAAGAGCGTTATTCTCGTAAGTGTGGATATCTGCGCTTGCAGCCATAGCCTTAACGAAGAGCTCTGCAGCGCTCTGAAGATCATTCTCCTCAACAGCGATGTCACCACGAAGAGTGTAAACCAAGCTATTGATAACCTCAGCAGCTACACCCTCAGCATCCTTGTAGTTTGCCAACATAGCCTTAGCAGCCTCAATGTCACCAGCCTCAAGAAGGTTAGCACCAGCGATGTATGCAGCAGTATTTGCAGCAGCTGTACCCTCATACTCAGCAACGATAGCCTCGTAAGCCTCAACGCCAGCATCTGTAGTTAGAGCTACAGTAAGAGCTGCCTGTGCAGCATTCTCCTTCTTCTGTGAGCCACTCTTAACGATGCTTACAGCAAGGAAAATAACAACAGCTGCGATAGCGATAGCGATAACAGCCTTAAGAAGCTTGTCACCATACTTGTCGAAGAAAATCTCCAACTTACCCTTAGTCTCGACCATTAGGTCATTCTCAGGAGTCTGTACTTTGTTTGTCATAATTAGTTTAGGTATTAAATTATTATTCTCTTTCTTTTTCGTACTCAATCGCATAGCAAAATATGCGGTTATACAATTCAACCCGCGAAGATACAATAAAATATTGTAACAACAAAGTTTTAAGAGAGAAATTTAGAAATTTAGAAGCTATAAAGCAAAACTCAAATAAGGGAGGTTTATATACACACCTACTTTTCACTTTTCACATTCGTCCTTATTCTCTGCAAGCCCGCGCGGGTCATTGGCGTAGTGGATGCAAGCGCAGAGAACTCCTCCTCACTCATACCTTGCCACGCATCGCTATCAAGCGCTAACGGGTTGATTATAGGGTCAAAACGATGATTGCTATGTAGAGGAGCCTTCATGTTATAGGGGCACACAGATTGACACCTATCGCAACCAAATATCCAGCCATCAAGATCTATCGCTTCACCACTTGCCATAGGCTCTATGGTACGGCATGAGATACAGCGGCGCGTATCTATGGTTTTATCCTCGCGTATAGCACCATTAGGACACGCCTCAACACACCTGCGGCACTCGCCACAGCCAACACTATCCATAGGGCTATCGTACTCATCCACAACATCATCCATAACAATCTCACCAAGCAATAGCATAGAGCCGTGATTAGGTGTTACAAGGAGCGAGTTGCGTCCTATCCAGCCCAGACCAGCACGACGAGCATAACTCTTCTCAGATAGTGGTGCTGTATCAACAAAGGTGCGAAAACGAAGATTGGGAGAGTAAGCCTTGAGTCGCTCTGCCACCTCCGATAGCATCTCCTTAATAGTTATATGGTAATCGCGCGCGAGCGCATAGGAAGCAATCTTTGTTCTACACCCCTCAGGATAACCTCGACTCACCTCCGAGAGATAAGCTACACCACACACCACAACGCTCTGCGCCCCCTCCACAAGTTTGGTGACATCGAAACGCTTCTCAGCGTTACGCTCCATATACCCAAGAGTGGAGTGACAACCTTCAAATAACCACTTCTCAAAATGAGAATACTCCTCATGCAAAGGCTTGGCAGGAGCTATACCCACCATATCAAAGCCTACATCCGTAGCGGCGTTTATGATTAAATTTCGAGGTATCATTGAAAATAATTTGGCACAAAATTAACATATTTTAGCAAATTATATGTAACTTGCGCCCGATTTGTGCTACAAATCTAAACTAAAATGACGAATGATTATGACTTTTAACACACTCTATGAGATATTAACGCATAGCGTAGAGAAGTACTCAGAGTGCTTAGCCTTCGCCATGATTGGTGGTGAGGAGGTTACCTATAAGGAGGTAGGCACGCGTGTGGAGACTCTCCAGGAGCTGCTTCTCAATGCGGGCGTAGGTGTTGGCGACAAGGTTGTTATCCTTAGTAGCAGCATGCCTAACTGGGGCGTATCCTACTTTGCTATCACCTCTGCGGGTATGGTCGCAGTACCTATCCTTCCAGACTTTACAAGCACCGAGCTTGACCTAATTATCGAGCACTCAGAGGCTAAGGCTATCCTCGTATCGGATAAGCTCTACACAAAGCTTTCGAAGGAGACCTTGGATAGAATGAATATTGTTATCCGTACTAAGGGTCTTAATGTTGTCTCACAGCGCATTACAGAGCGTGCCGAGAAGTGCACACCAAAGCCAGAGGATTTGGCTGCTATCATCTATACTTCGGGCACTACATCGAAGCCTAAGGGTGTAATGCTCTCGCACTACAATATCGCAGCGCAGACAACCATCATCACTCCTATCTTCGAGTATAACGAGAATGATGTATTGCTCTCAATCTTGCCATTGGCACACACCTACGAGTGTACCCTCGGTATGATCTACCCATTCTCTCGTGGTGCTCAGGTACACTACATGGACCGCCCACCTACCGCATCGGCTCTTATGCCTGCATTGGCAAAGGTGCGTCCTACGGTTATCGCCTCTGTACCTCTTATCATGGAGAAGATCTATCGTGGCAAGGTACGCCCAACATTCGAGAAGAACCCTATCACACGCAAGCTCTACGGCTGGGATTGGTCACGCAAGCTCCTACATAAGGTTGCGGGCAACTCACTTAAGAAGCTCTTCGGTGGCCGTATGCGTTTCTTCGCTATCGGTGGTGCTAAGTTTGACAGTGAGGCTGAGCGCTTCCTCTTTGAGGCAGGCTTCCCTTATGGTATCGGCTATGGCCTTACCGAGACAGCCCCACTCTTGGCGGGTGCTGTAGGTGACATGGTACGCATCGGCTCTACAGGCCCTGCACTTCCAGCTGTTCAGATACGCCTCGATAATATCAACCCTGAGACTAAGCAGGGCGAGATTGTGGCAAAGACACCATGCTGCATGATTGGCTACTTCAAGAATGAGCAGGCTACAAAGGATGCCTTTACCGAGGATGGATGGTTCCGTACTGGCGACCTCGGCTATATCGCTGAGGATGGCTGGATTTTCATCAAGGGTCGCTTGAAGAATATGATTGTAGGCCCTTCTGGTGAGAATATCTACCCAGAGGATATCGAGGAGGTGCTCAATAGCAACCGCTTCGTTGCCGAGTCTGTGGTTACTGAGGAGGATGGCAAGCTTATCGCCTTGGTACACTTCGACACTACAGCATTGGAGGAGACCTACGATGTGTTTAAGCACAAGATGAGCGTTAGCGCCGAGCAGCTACAGCTTAAGATGGATGAGATTAAGCGCGAGGTTTTGGAGTATGTAAACTCTAAGGTTAACCGCTTCTCAAAGATTACTAAGGTTGTAGATAACGAGGGCGAGTTCGAGAAGACCCCAACGAAGAAGATTCGTCGCTTCAACTACGACCGCCGCAATAAGGATAATAATCCTTCTAACCAGGAGCAGAAGTAATAAGCTTTTTGCGGGGGAGCGATTTTTTCCCGCAAAAAGTTTGCATATTACAAAAAATAGCCCTACTTTTGTGGGCTCTTTCATAGGAGTAGGGTTTATTATTGCTGTTGTAGCTCAGTGGTAGAGCACTTCCTTGGTAAGGAAGAGGTCGTCAGTTCAAGCCTGATCAACAGCTCAGAATAGGAAGTCGTGAGGCTTCCTATTTTTGTTTTATAATCTACTATAAATCATTGATTTACCTAATATTGCTCCACTATTACAACACTTTTGCATATAAAATTTCCACCCTCAACATCTTGTTTAGGATGAGATAATTTTGTATATTCGTGGTGCAAAAACATAGATTAAACATAGATTTTTTCTAAAACCCTACTCTATGGCGACTCTAAACTTTAAATTAGCACCACAAAAGAACAAGGCTGGTCGTTACATTATAAAACTACATATTGTTGCTGGAAGTAGCAATACTGCCGTTAACTCCACGATCTCTGTGGAGAAGAAGTCGGACTGGTTAGAGAAGCAACAGAGGGTAAAGCTCAATCCCAAGGCTAACGAGATATTGAGCGAGATGATGAGGCACTACCAAGATATATTGCTCGCTTTGGAACAAAGTGGTAAGCTGAAAGGAATGAAGGCAAAGGAGATTGCCGAGTATGCCAAGACACACAAGGCTGGGGACAACAACATAGACCTACTGCTAAGTCTCTATGCCTATTGGGAGGATATACAAAATAGTAGATTTGCTCCAAATACTCGTGAGGCATATAAGTATTCGCTCAAAACACTAAAAGAGTATAATGCATCTATTGGCTTGCGAGGTGACTTCGCTTTTGACGATATCACCTACTCGTGGTTGGAGGGATATATTCATTGGTTGAGGAACAAATATTCTAATGCCAACACTGTCAATACAAAGATAAAGCACCTTAAAAAAGTAGTGAACCATTGCTATGAGGATGGAAAGATTGATGCGAGGTGCAGAGTCCTATTCCAAAACAAAGTCCTATCCAAGCAGTATGCTGTAAAAAGGGAAGATAATACCGAGATGGTAACTCTATCGAGAGCAAACATCGTGGAGCTATTATATAGGGAGTATAAGAGCCCATATACCAATATGGCAAGGGATATGTGGTTGTTCTCGTTCTTTATGGTGGGCATAAATGCAACTGACCTATATGACCTCAAAAAGGAGAATATGGTTGAGACTCCTAATGGTTGGAGATGTATATATCAGAGGGATAAGACCGGAAAGATTGTTAACATCCCACTGTGTGATATTGCTATTGAGATTATCAAGAGATACTACCACAAAGATGACGAGTATATCTTCCCGTTCCACAAATACTATCAAACATATCTGGGATGGTATCGCACAGTAGAGGATAATGTAAAGAGGATAGCAAAAGACCTCGGTATGTGCCAAAGCGAGAAGATAACCTGGTATTGTGCTCGTGATAGCTGGGCAACGATATGTGCCAACGAACTCGATATAAGTGCCATCATCATTGACAGAGCATTGTCCCACTCCACAAAATCATTAGCAGAGAATCACTATATCGCCAAAGATAAAAATGATGTTGATGAGGCTTGTGCTATGATGTTGCAATACATCAAGTCTGCTCACGGTTATCACAATGCCAACAATGGAGAAATACTCAAAGGCTATTCGTGGAGAGAGAATGTAAAAAGGGATAAATGTCCTTACACACCATATTTACGAGATAATTCGAACTCTAAACCACTATTCTAATAATAAAGCCTATGCCGATTCGCTCAGCATAGGCTTTGTTCTTTTATTGATGTAGTCATAGACTCGTTGGTTAATATCAAAAGGTATTTGCTCTACCTCATTTTGTGGTAGGTATATAGCATCGTGTAGTCGAAATGGATGTAGTCCTAATGCTCTTAAATCATCACATATAGGGTTTATAATGTCGCTTTCTACACGGTTTGCTGCTCTTTTAATCTTTATGCTTTGGGTATTATGCCAATCCAATAGTGCATTATAGATATTAGGGTAATTATTTCTAAACCATCTACACAAAATAAGGCGATTTGAGCAATCTTTTTCTTTGCCACCATAGATGTATGATGTTTCATTTTTAATGGAAAAGAATGATTGAAAAGTGGGTTTAATGGCATCTCTGGGTATAGGGGTGTCCTTGACTACTTCACTATATAAATCACCTTGCTGGGTCAGGTAAATCCAACTCTCCAACTCCCACCAGGGAGTTATTTCAATACCATAATCCTCAAAAATCTTTGGTAGCATTGTAAAGTGAGCACAACTAATATCACTAACCTCCACCAATGGACTACCACGAAACGTGATATATTTTCTTATTGGTCTTCTAATTCGTGAAAACACAGAATACAGTTTGCCATCTTTGCCATACTCTGGTATAGTGTTTAGCGATGCCAAATCCCTCAAATCTCGTAGGCACATACACTCATCCAATGCCTCTATGCTAAATCCTAACTCGCTATAATAACCAAACCTTGTATTATGCTTATTATCAAGAATATAATCAAAATTGTTCCCAACTATATGTTCTTTATTATTATCTAATCTTATTACTATTTCTTTAATTAAATCTTCTAAATAAGATTCACTATAATGATGACTATATGTAGTTTTCAATGTTAAATGTGTTTTTGATGATTTATTTACTATTTGCTTTATGTGATTAACAATATCTTTTACCAATAATACCTCATCATTATTGATGCTCATCACATACTCTCTTTTCTCATTGAGTCCAGCACCATCATAGTGTTTCTTAATATAATCTGACTTTATTGGTAATACCTTGTAGTCCTTATCTTTAATAGTCAATTTTACAGGAAATACTTTGTTTTGCTTACCTAAAATATCATAACCAAACTCTAATACTTCATATCTATTTTTCTCTTGACTAATACAATTTTTACCAGACTTATCTTTATAATTATCTATGGGTGATTCAATGATGTTAATCATCATCTCACGTTGTAGAATATCGAGATATTTTGTGTAGTTTCTTTTGCTTATCTTGGTAAATATGCTACTATGTATTGCAACAGCATCATTACCCATTGATATTAGTTGGTGTAGTTTTATTAGAGCATAAGTTTTAACAAGACCCTCCCTACACCTTGAATCCTTGAAATATTGCTTGCCTAACTTCTCTAAGCCACTGTATGTAAACTCACTAATATATAGTGTAATAGTACCATCCTTGTTGTATTCAATGTCATTTGCCTTATAATTCTTCTTTGCCATACCATCTATATTTTAAGTTATACTTAATAATTATATAATGGTTGGCAAATTTTATTTTTGAAAACTACACTATGCTAAACATATTTGTATAACTTCCTAATAGTGGCAATGCTCGTTTTGGTTATTGCATTGATATTTCGGAGTGACATACCTTGCTTTAGCAATGATATCTCCTTTTTGTATTGCTCCTTCATTGCCTCATCACTTTTGCGATATGTCGCAGGTCGTCCCATTTTGATACCCTCCTTACGACATTTGGCAATATGCTGATCACGGCCACTACATAGACGAGCTGTTAT
>JAFYRL010000044.1 GCA_017546975.1 Alistipes sp. | reverse complement strand
TTATCTTTTTCGAGGGCGCTATGCGGGCATAGCAACCGAGGAAAGATAAGATAGATGCCGAAATAGACACAAAAGCAACCGAAATATAAAATAAAACTACCTATTGTTAAACTTAATTTACTAATTTATAGAACATCCCTAAAGTTTTAGGTTAATTAAATCAGAATTTAATTATATGATGAAGTTACGTCATTTTTGTTATGTTGCATTGTCTCTTGTTGTTTTTGTAGGATGTGGTAAGGATGACAGCACAAAGCATAAAGAGCAGGATAAAGAGACTATTCAATATAACTTAGACTATGTGCTGAAAGAGGATAATCCTCTGATATATGGCTTTGGTGGAGAGATTTTGATTCCCGCTGCTGTTGTGTCGGGTTGGTGCGCAGAAGTTGTTGAAGAGGAGGATCGGTCGTGGCTTATCCTGTCGCAGGATGGTGATGACATAAGGGTGTGTACTATGGCTAACGATAGTGATTCTGAGCGTGAGGCTACGATTCGTTTTACTCGCCAGGGGAGTGAAGATTATCTTACGGTTCGTCAACTTAGAAATATAATACACAGAGAGCCGATAAGTGAACGTCGTGTTAGAAACGAACTAAGGGTATGGTACGAAACGAATTCCTTTGCTCGTGCTATTGCGATATTACCTATTCCAGTGTCGAACCTATATCAAGATATTTCTGATCTTGAATGCTACGAAGGTCAAGTATGTATAGCTGAGGATGGTGAGACAAAGTATTTGTATCGATATATTGATGATGGGGCTAAGATTCCAGCATCGTATGATGCGTGGTTAAGCGAGGAGTTTACTATCACTAATTATAGCGTAAATGTTGACTTTGATGCGATTACATCATACGTCGAGATTGACAAAGAGTCACAGCCTTATCTAATGCACACAGGTAAATCAGGTAGTATTATCGACCCATATAATGCTGAAATCGTAGCAATATCGGAGTCGTTATGGGCTGAAGCTAATGGTGACATCGTGGACTATGCACGACTATCGTATGAGTGGGTCGCAGCCAATATGGCATATATAAATCCTAATACAGGTCTACATCCGATAGCCGATATATTGGCTAATGGTGGTGGCGACTGTGGTAATCAGGCAACAGTCTTTAACACATTGATGCGATGTATAGATGTTCCTGCACGCCATGTGGTTATGGTGCGCACTGATGGCACATTCCATGTGCGTTCGGAATTCTATCTTGCTGGTTATGGCTGGATACCAGTAGATGCTAATGCGAAGAATTCGATTCCTTATGGTGACTTCTTTGGTAAGATTTATACTAATGAGATTGTCGTTAATAGCAACATCAATATCATTGTTAATTTGGATGATATAGGATTTACGGAGTTGGTGCTGTTGCAGAACTTTGCTGCGTGGTATTGGTGGTATAGAGAGACTCCATTAGAGTTCTATCATACTGTTGTTGAGATTTAATATTATCGGTAGCTCCAATAAAGATTATGATAGAGGTTAGAGATATACACAAGAGTTTTGGTGAGTTGGAGGTGCTGCATGGCGTGTCGCTCACTATTGCCGATAGGGAGATTGTTTCTATCGTGGGTGCAAGTGGTGCTGGTAAGACGACCCTGTTGCAGATTATGGGTTCGTTGCTTGAGGCAGATAGCGGTGATGTTGTTATCGCTGGCGTGGCGTTGTCTACGCTTAGTGATGATGCCCTTTCGAAGTTCCGCAATAGCCATATCGGCTTCATCTTCCAGAGCTACCACCTCTTGCCAGAGTTCACAGCCTTGGAGAATGTCATGATGCCGATGCTTATTGCAGGGGGCAAGCGTAGCGATGCCGAACTTAGGGCGCATGAACTGCTCTCAATGGTGGGTATGTCACATCGCGAGGAGCATAAGCCTGAGGCTTTGTCGGGAGGTGAGCAGCAGCGTGTTGCCATAGCGCGTGCCTTGATGATGCGTCCCTCTGTTGTCTTGGCTGATGAGCCTACAGGAAACCTCGACTCGGCAACGCGTGAGGAGATACAGCGCCTCTTTGTGGAGCTGCGTGACCGCACAGGTCAGACCTTTGTCATCGTTACGCATGATGAGGCGTTGGCAGAGCGCTCCGATAGAACTATACACATGAGCGATGGCAGAATTTTATAACGATATGAGCTACGAGCAACTCAAGGCACTTCTTGAGGAGTTGCATGATAAGTTTAACTGCGAGGAGTTCATCGAGGAGGACCCTATCAGTGTCCCTCATAGCTTCAGCCGTAGGGAGGATAGGGAGATTGCTGGTCTTTTGGCCTCGACCATAGCGTGGGGAAACCGCAAGGCTATAGTTAAGAGCGCCCACCGTATGATGCGATATATGGATAATGCGCCCTATGACTTTGTTGTTAATGCCTCAGAACATGAGTTGCAAAGCCTTAGTAGCTATGTTCACCGCACCTTTAATGGCGAGGACTTCAAGGATTTTATCTGTGCCATGCGCCATATCATAAGCCGCTGGGGTGGTATAGGAGAGTTCTTCGAGCAGCGTTACGCGGCTACGGGCGACCTAAGAGTCGTGCTCTCGGAGTTTCGCCGTGAGTTCCATGCCGCAGAGCATAACACACACTCTGAGAAACACATGTCATCCATAGATAAGGGTGCAGCCTGCAAGAGGTTGTGCATGTACCTTAGGTGGATGGTGCGCGAGGATAGCCATGGCGTAGACTTTGGCCTATGGCGCAAGATACCTATGTCGGCACTATATATGCCGCTCGATATACATACAGGGCGTATGGGCCGAAGCCTCGGTCTCCTTAGCCGTAAGCAGAGCGATTGGAAGGCTGTCGAGGAGCTTACCGATGCTCTCCGCGCCTTTGATGCCTCTGACCCTGTACGATACGACTACTCCCTCTTCGGTGTAGGCATATCAGGCATGCTTGACTAAAGTGATGCTGTCAACCAATTGCCTTGCTACTAATTGGTAAATATTCTCTTGATATATGTTTCGTTTTAAGCACTTCACCCTTGAGGATGAGCATTGTGCCATGAAGGTTGGCACGGATGGTGTTCTGCTTGGTGCATGGGCTGATATTGAGTCCGATACCGCGATACTCGATGTCGGCACAGGCTCAGGTATTGTGGCGCTTATGGCGCTGCAGCGTAACCCTCAAGCAAGTGTTGTTGCCCTCGATATAGATAGCGCTGCTGTGGCGCAGGCACGAAGCAATGCTGATGCTACGCCTTGGCACGAAAGGGTAGTGTGTGTATGTTCAGATATTGCTGAGTATAAGAGTGATACGCAGTTTGACCATATAATCTCCAACCCTCCATATTTCGTTGAGAATACCCACTCGCCTAATAGCCAGCGCGATAAGGCCCGCAATGCTGAGTCGCTACCGTTTGAGGTGTTGGTGTCGAGTGCCGAGCGTCTACTTAGGCGTGGAGGTCGTCTTACGGTGGTGCTGCCCACGGAGAGTGCCTCGCTATTTCGCCGTGTGGCGTTTGAGCGGTTGTGGCTCAGTAGGTTATGCTCTGTACATACCGTGGAGGGTGATGCTCCTAAGCGTGTGCTTATGGAGTTTGTGCAATGTGATGCTCCTCTGTTACCTCGCTGCGGTGAGCTTGTTATTCAGTATCGTGGTGGCGACTATACAGCAAAATACAAGGAGCTAACCAAAGATTTCTACCTAAACTTTTGACGCACACGAAATAATTTACTAATTTTGTGGCTTAAAATATAATTTCGTATGAGAAGATTTCTATTTGTAGTGGCTATGGTTATAGCCTCAGCGATATATTCAGATGCCTCGGCACAGCACCTTGAGAAGATGCGTATAGGCAGATATAAGGAGGGCGATAAGGTTATTATCGCCGAGGCTAACACAACGCTTATGGTTAAGCTAGTTGTAGAGTATGATGAGTTCGAGGCGGGCCCTTATGCTCGCTATGCTCAGAAGCTCCTCGGCACACGCGCCTCGTTCGTAAATCGCGCTGAGTACCGCGTTGTAGGTGCTGATATAGCCCTTGTGGATAGTGATGAGTATGGCTTTACGCAGAACTTCGATAAGTATTCAGGCCATGCTGTTAGTGAGCGTAAGATTCAGGTTGACCGTGTGACCACCTCGGAGAAGAGTGTTGAGGTTGCTGCACGCGAGGCTGCCGAAACTATCTTCAAACTACGCAAGGCTCGTTTGGCAATGATTACCGGCGAAGAGGGCGAGGGTGTCTTCGGTGGTGGCTTGGAGAGTGCTCTTCGCGAGATTGAGCGCTTGGAGGGTGAGTACCTCCAGCTCTTCTATGGTAGCCGTACACTAAGCTATGAGACCCGCACATATATCCTTCCTGTGGATGCGAATGCCACATCTATGACCGTGTCGCGCTTCAATGTTGACGATGGTCTTGTTGCTGTGGATAACCTCTCAGGCGAGATAATCTTCCTTCATATCCACCCTTCGGATATGGATTACCCAGCAAGCGACGAAAAGGGTGTTATTCCTTTCCGCTATGCGAACAATGCTGTTGTTACCGTATGCCTCGGTAGCCGCGAGTTGGCGAGCCGTGTGATGCCAATATATGAGTTTGGTGAGACTGTGATGATTGTGAAACCTCGCTAATTTTCTGAACAACTCTATGGATAATACCCAGCGAATGATAGCCTTGCTTGGCAAGGTGCGTAAGCAGATGAATGGCGCTGTATCGGAGAGCATGGCTACACATGGTGAGCAGTACGGTCTTAACTATGGTGTCTCAATTGCTACCCTCCGCGAGATTGCCGATGCGGAGAGTAAGGACTACGCCTTTGCTAAGTATCTCTACCAGCAGCAGGTGCGTGAGCTAAAGATTTGCGCATGCCATATTGCCGACCCTAAGGTTATAGATACCCACGAGTTTCCCTTCTGGTCGCGCGGTATAACTAATGCCGAGCTTGCTGAGGAGTTGGCCTTTGCTCTGCTATCGAAGATATACGATATCAACTCGTTGATGGGCATCTGGAGCACAGAGAGTAATGAGATGGTTGCCTACGCAGCCCTTATGGCGGCATCGCGTAACGAGCGCACCATGAGCGAGGTTGCATTTATCGCTATTGAGAATGCCGTGAAGGCAAATCCCCACTCAGAGTATATCGCCCAGGGTGTCGTTGCTCTGGTATGCTATATCGCCTCACGCGATAAGTCTGTTAAGATTGGTCTTCCACATCTCTTGGAGCGCCTCTCAGACTCAGCAACCAAGCGCCGCATCGTCGAGGAACTCGAATGGCGCATGGAATACATCTAAAAGTGAAAGGTGAAAACTGAAAAGTATGGTATGCTTCGCATGAATTTTATAAATATGCGTCACAGATACCATACTTTTCAGTTTTCCCTTTTCCCTTTTCAGTTTATAATATCGCTTTTGGTAGCTGTTCGATATTAGAGATATACACCACCTCGATATCCTTTGGCATTTTTATATTCTTCACAAAACTTGATACTACGATGCGCTTAAAGCCGAGGCGTGCTGCTTCGGCGATGCGTTGCTCTGTGCGTGGTGCTGGGCGTACCTCGCCCGAAAGACCTATCTCGCCAGCACAGCATACACCCTCTCTAAGTGGGCGGTCGTAGTAGGAGCTAATGATTGCCGCCACCACGGCCAGATCCATGCCTGTATCTGCAATTTTGAAGCCGCCAGCAAAGTTTAGGAAGAGATCCTTTTGGAACATTTTCATGCCCACGCGCTTCTCAAGCACTGCGACCAACATATTCATGCGGCGCTGGTCGAAGCCTGTTGTTGAGCGCTGCGGTGTGCCGTATGCCGCGTTGCTTACAAGAGCTTGTACCTCGATAAGGTAGGGGCGTAGACCATCCACAGCAGCACCTACGGAGCATCCTGCAAGGGGCTCATCATAGTGGCTGAGAAGTATCTCCGATGGGTTATCAACCTCTCTAAGGCCATTCTCCAGCATCTCAAAGACTCCAATCTCGTATGTCGCGCCAAAGCGGTTTTTAAGTCCACGCAAGATGCGGTAGGTATGGTTAGCATCGCCCTCAAACTGAAGCACTACATCGACTATATGCTCCAAAATCTTTGGGCCTGCAATAGTGCCGTCCTTGGTGATATGACCGATGATAAATATCGCTATGCCATGCGACTTAGCCACCTTTAGGAGTGTGGTAGCGCACTCGCGTATCTGTGTCACGCTACCTGCAGAGGAGTCCACAAGGTCTGTAGACATGGTCTGTATGGAGTCGATGATAACCATATCAGGGCGTAGCTCCTCTATCTGTGCAACGATATTCTCCAAGAGTGTCTCGGCATATACGGTGCACTCCTCATTGTTGATACCTATGCGGTTGGCACGCATCTTTATCTGCTCAGGAGACTCCTCACCAGATACATAGAGCGTTCTAAGACCATTTGCCGTAAGGGCAATCTGCAAGGATAGTGTAGACTTACCTATGCCTGGCTCGCCACCGAGCAGTATTAGAGACCCTGGCACAAGACCGCCTCCCAAAACGCGGTTAAGCTCCTTGTTGCCGATATTTATACGGCGTGTTGTCCCCTCCTCAATCTCCTGAACGAGGCGAGGCTCTGCCTTAGGTACTGCCGCGATGCGTGAGGCTATGGATGATGACTCCTTAGCCACTACGCGCTCGGTGATGCTGCTCCATGCTCCGCATGCTGGACACTTGCCATACCACTTTGTGGTCTCATTACCGCACTCGGTGCAGAAGAATATGGTTTTAGACTTTGCCATTATATAACCTTACTGAAACAATCGTAGAATATCGCTACCATTAGCGTAGATAATCAACGCCATAAGTAGGTAGAAACCAATATTTTGTAGTACGGTGAGTAGCTTCTCGTTAGGCTTTCTGCGTGTGATCATCTCCCAGAGGGCGAAGACCACATGACCACCGTCAAGAACAGGTATTGGCAAGAGGTTCATCACTGCGAGGATGATAGATAGTAGTGCCGTTACATTCCAGAAGGCGTACCAATTCCATGCACTTGGGAAGATGCTACCTATTGAGATGAAACCACCCATCTCCTTATATAGCTTAGTCTCAGGGTTGAACATCATGACAAGCTGATCCCAGTAAGACTTTATCTCCTTGCCTGCGCGCTTAATGCCCGCAGGTATTGACTCCCAGAAGCCGTACTTTACCTGGCGAGGTGTAACCATAGGTAGGGTAACGCCGATGCCCTTGTCGCTGATAGGCACTATGAGGTCAATCATCTCGCCCTCGCGCACTATTGTAAGTGTCGCATCTGTGCCTACCGCAGCCTGAATAAGTGGCTGAGCAGAGTAGTAGTCCGATACAGCCTCCTCGTTTATCGCTACGACCTTATCTCCAGCCATAAGACCCGCCTCTTTGGCGCTATCAAGCTCCACGCTCTTAATCTCGAATGGTATGTACTCACCAAAGAAGCCTAGATAACCCTCTCTGTCGCGCAAGGCGATAAGCTCAGTCATAGGTAGTGTGAAGCCAACCTCCTCACCACCACGCAACACCACAACATCTATATCGTGGTCCACGATAAGTAGGCGTGTAGTGACATCGTTGATGTTACCTATAGGCTCGTTGTCAATAGTGACGATGCGGTCACCATCTCTAAAGCCGAGAGCCTCAGCCTCAGTGTTAAAGATATAGCCGTTGACCATATCATCGTTATGGTAGTAGTTCTCACCCCATGTGTAGAGCATGCCTGAGTAGATGGCAATGGCAAGGATAACATTCATCACCACGCCCGCAACCATAACGATAAGACGCTGCCATGCTGGCTTGCCGCGCAACTCATCCTTTGATGGTGGCAAGGTGCGGAACTCCTCGTTCACAGCCTCAATCTCGCCCTTAAGTCTCTCAACCTCGGCCTCCAACTCTTCTATGCTCTCGCCCTTGCGCTTTGCGCTCTTAAGCTCTGCCTTCTTCTTGTCGAGCTCGCCCTTAAGCTTCTCCTCCTTCTCGATAAGTGGCTCACGGTTATCGTAGATACCTACATAGCCACCGAGTGGTACCCAGCCGATACCATACTCCGTATTGCCAATCTTACGCTTATAGAGCGAAAACCATGGGTTGAAGAAGAGGTAAAACTTATCTACGCGCATGCCAAACATTCGCGCAGTGATGAAGTGTCCGAACTCGTGGATAAGCACAAGTAGGGAGAGTGAAGCAAAGAATTGTAGTGCTTGAATTAAAATACCCATTTCTATAATCTGTTTTTATTATTATCGTCTGCTTAAGTATCGCTCTGCCAACTCGCGAGCCTCGTCATTTGCCTCGTCATAGCAGGTGAGCGTTGGGCGTATCTCAAATGAGGCGTTGTCTAAGGCGTAGCGTATAGCTCCCACAATATCGTGGTAGCCACATCTGTGGTTTAGGAAGGCCGCCACAGCAACCTCATTTGCACCATTCATTGTACATGGTGCTGTGCCTCCGCGCTGTAGGCACTCGTATGCTATATCCAATGCTGGGTACTTCTCCCTATCCACCTCCGCGAATGTTAGCGTAGGGTAGTCCAAGATAGAGAAGTGCTCCATAGCCTCGCTGCTACGCTCTGGGTATAGCAGCGCATAACTGATAGGTGTGTGCATATCGGCATTGCCCAACTGCGCCTTTACCGAGCCATCGGTGAACTCCACCATAGAGTGAACGATAGACTGTGGGTGTATAACCACCTTAATGCGCTCCGGCTCAATGTCGAACAGCCAGCGTGCCTCGATGACCTCAAAACCCTTGTTTACGAGTGTCGCAGAGTCGATTGTTATCTTTGATCCCATAGACCACTGCGGATGCTTCAATGCTACTTCGGGTGTTACGCTATGTAGCTCCTCGCGAGGAATGTTGCGTAGTGCGCCACCGCTGCATGTGACTATAAGGTTGCGTATGCTACGACGCTTCTCGCCCTCCAAGCACTGCATAATTGCTGAGTGCTCCGAGTCGATAGGTAGAATATCTACCCCCTTGCGCTTTGCTGCCGCCATGATTATATCGCCACCAACTACAAGAGTCTCCTTGTTGGCCAAGGCAATGCGCTTGCCACTCTCTATGGCGAGGTATGTTGGGTGTAGACCTGCATATCCCACTAAGGCGTTTACCACCGTGTCGCTACGATAGCTGCGTGCTACCTCCTCGATAGCCTCGTTGCCCGCCATCACCTCGATGTCTGTATCTGCCAGCGCCTCCTTAAGTGCTCTGTAGTGATTCTTGTCGCCTATGACTACGCTCTCTGCGCTAAACTCTCGTGCCTGCTCTGCAAGCTCCTGCCAGCGACTATGTGCCACAAGTGAGGTTATGCGAAAACGCTCAGGGTTGCGGCGTACTATATCAAGGGTCTGCGTGCCTATGGAGCCCGTAGAGCCCAATATTGTCAACTTCTCGATGCTCATATCTTAGAAAAGTATATATAGCTCAGGGTCTATGGCTGTGCCGTTGCGCCAAAGCTCAAATGTGAGTATTCCACGCGCCTCAATGCCCTCGCCCTCGGCTGTGGTGATGCGACCTATAACTGCGCCACTCTGCAAGGTCTGACCCTTGCGTACGAGTGTCTCGCCCAAGTTCTTATATACCGAGATATAGCCCTCGGCATGCTGTACCATGACGCTCAGTGTGCCGTCTGCCTGCTCATCTACGGCCAAGACGGTACCATTCTCTACGGCCATAACAGAGTCGCTGCCGTCGATGCTAAGTATCGCTATGTCATAGCTTGACTCTGGCGCATCGAAGTTGCGTGTTATAGAGCCCCTGATAGGTGCGCTAAATCTCGCTGACTCCGACTGCAGAGGCTTAGTATTGGATAGCGAGTAGTCGCCAGTGATGCTCTCCAACGCCTCGCGCAGTAGTGAGTCCGCGCGTGTAGGTAGTATGCGCGACTTGTCGTAGCGTATGGTGTCGGTGAGTACCGTAGAGTGTAGCGTAGGTGTGCTACCGCCCATTATCGTTGCCACCGCCTCGTTATATGCCAAGATATCGTTCATGTTGCGCTCCATAAGGTCGAGGCGCATGATGCTCTCGATAAGCTCCTCGTTGAGTTTCTCGGACTGCGTGCGATACTTAGGGAACATATCAAGCAGTGTGGTGTGCGCCATGAGTATCAGCAGCGTGAAGAAAATCACTGCCAAAAGTCCTATGATGCCACCCCAAAGTGATAGAGGTGATATGCTCACCTTCCAATATATCTTCTCACCCTCTTTTTTGCGCAATATAAGCTGTCGCTTATCGGTGAGTATGCTCCATATATGTTTCATGCTCCTTTACAATAATACTATAACGCGCAAAGATAACGAAATTGGTGGGATATTTTGTATTTTATTGTAACTTTTCTACCTTTGTGCTAAGAATTTTACATAACAAACGATATTAACTATGGTTAAACCAACACTTTTAGTTTTAGCTGCGGGCATGGGTTCGCGCTACGGCTCACTAAAACAGATGGATGGCGTAGGCCCTCATGGTGAGGCTATCATCGACTACTCGGTATATGACGCTATCCGTGCAGGCTTCGGCAAGGTTGTATTTGTTATCCGTCACTCTTTCGAGGCAGATTTCAAGGAGGTATTCAACGCTGAGCGCTTCGGCGGTAAGATAGAGGTGGAGTATGTATTCCAGGAGTTGGACTACCTACCTGAGGGCTTCGCATTGCCAGCTGAGCGTGTTAAGCCTTGGGGTACGAACCACGCTGTTATGATGGCTGCAGATGCTATCCATGAGCCTTTTGCTGTTATCAATGCCGATGACTTCTATGGCCGTGAGGCATACGCTGCAATCAGTACATATCTCTCAGAGCTTGAGGGTTCTACAGGTAAGTACTGCATGGTGGGTTACGAGGTGTCTAAGACCCTTTCGGAGAATGGTACAGTATCTCGCGGTGTATGTACGGTAGATGCTGAGGGTAACCTCCAGGGTATGGTTGAGCGCACACAGATTGAGCGTGTTAATGGCACTATCCTCTTCCATGATGGTGGCGCTGACGAGCCTCTTGCGGAGAATACACTTGTATCAATGAATCTCTTTGGTTTTACACCTGACTATTTCGACCACTCTAAGGCATACTTCAAGGAGTTCCTTGCAGCGAATATCGAGAACCTTAAGGCTGAGTTCTTCATCCCACTTATGGTAAATAAGGTTATCAACGACGGCACTGCAACAATGCGAGTTCTTCGCACCACATCTAATTGGTTTGGTGTAACTTACAAAGAGGATAAGCCACAGCTAATGGCCAAGATTGAGGAACTTATTGAGGCGGGTGTATATCCACGCAACCTCTGGGAGTAATTTCTAGTGATAGGGCAGACATCTACTGCCGCTAACAAAAAATCCCGACAATGGGCTGTACGCCAAAGTACAGCCCATCGTCGGGATTTTTGCTGAGCGCTATATCTGTCCCCTTCTGACAAGAAATTGGTATCGCGCTGATTGAGGTGATTATTGATGAGTTCTTATGATGCTCGCGCCTACCCATCATACCTATTTTTCATGTTACCCACCGACTGTGCTAAAAAAGTAATAGGCTAACCAATTGTTGGTTAGCCTATTACTAATTGCTTTTTACTAATTACTCTACTTTAGCCTCTGCCTTAGGTAGGGTGAATGTAAACTCCAAACCTCCGACCTTGCGGTTCTTAACATCTATCGAGCCGCCATGGAACAACACCGCGTTCTTAACGATTGATAGACCTAAGCCTGTGCCTCCCAACTTGCGTGAGCGACCCGCGTCAATGCGATAGAAACGCTCAAAGATGTGTGCGAGGTGCTCGTCATCAATACCGATACCGTTATCGGCGAATGATAGGGTATACATACCATCCTTCTCGCCTAAACTCTTGATATAGATGTCTCTACCTCCTGAATATGCAATAGCATTGTCTGAAAGGTTCTTTATTATTGACATTAGTAGTGTGTAATTACCGTACACAAACATAGGTGTAGGTAGGTCGATATTCATGCGCATGCGCTTGTCGTCTGGTAGTAGTGATACCTCGGATGCTATCTCGTTCACTATAGTGCGTAGATCTACCTGGTCGCGCTCGATGCGTGAGCTACCGTCCTCCATGCGTGTGATGGTTGATACATCAGTAAGTAGCTGTGTTAGGCGCTGGCAGTGAGCGTAGCTCTTAGCGATAAAGGCATCGCGCTCCTCCTCTGTCATATCCTTAGATGTTGTCATCGTCTCAAGGTATCCCTGAATAGCTGCTACAGGAGTCTTAAGCTCGTGGTTGATATTATTTGTAAGCTGACGCTTAATGCGCAACTTCTCCTGCTCCTCATGTAGTGCCTTGTTGTGCTCGCGCTTGATGCTCTCCGAAGCTTCGCTAAGACGACCATAAAGGTCGATAATATGGCGTGCGATATCGCCCAACTCGTCGTTGGCAAACTTAGGCATCGACTCCTTCTCATCACCACGCTCCATAGCGAATGCCAAACGCTCCAAGCGCTTGATATTGCGGTTGATGCGAATAGCAAGGAATAGCGATACTGCCACCGTAGCCGCAGCGATAAAGATGATGCTAATGAAGATATCGTCATCGAGTTGCACGGCATTGTTACCCTTGATGTGCGATAGCAACGAATTGCGATAAATAATCACACCACCGATAAGTGACATAACAAGCAGTGTGAGGATAAGATACATGCTACCACGGTAGCTAAAACCCTTTTTACTCTTCAAATCCATAGCCATATCCTGTTCTTGTTGTAATATGATTTCCGTAACTTCCTAATTTCTTGCGCATACGAGTGATGTTCACATCAATAGTGCGGTCAAGAACTACCACCTCGGTGCTCCATACGCGCTTCATAATCTGCTCGCGCGAAAGTATTGTATTGCGGTTTTGTAGTAGCAATACAAGAATATCAAACTCCTTGCGTGTGAGTGATACCTCCACACCATCAACAGTGCAACGCTTGCTGGAGTTGTTAACCATCAATCCTTCGAAGTTGATGACATTCTCAGCTGTCGCCTCTTCGTGTTGTTCGTTGCGATGTGTCGAGCGGCGTAACACACTGCGCACTCGTGCCATGACCTCTGCCACAGAAAAAGGCTTTGATATATAGTCATCAGCGCCTATATCCAGACCCTTAATCTTGTCGCTCTCACCATCGAGTGCCGAGCAGAAAATTATCGGCAGAGTCTCAGTCTCTGTTCGCTTGCGTAGTATTGCAGCGAGGTTAAAGCCACTGAGCTCACCCATCATGACATCGAGAATCATAAGGTCCAACCCACTAAGGTCGAGTGTGAGCACCTCCTCGGCGCTATTTGCCGTGAACACCTCATACCCCTCCTTCTCAAGGTTGAACTTAAGTATCTCGCACAACGACTCCTCGTCGTCCACAACCATTATCCTATACTTGTACATAATATGTGTAGCCTTGACTTACAAATATAGCGATAATTTGTTAATCGTGCAAATTTATGATTATGAAATAGGCATGGCATGCATATTCTTGAATGAAATAGGGCGTTTTTGAAATTTTTACTCAATTTGTAACAATTTTGTAACAAGAAAATTTTATCTTTGTCGTGGAATAATTTTTATTATTATGGATTTATTTATAGTCATTACCCTCGCGCTTCTCGCGGTCATGGGTATTATTGTGGGAGTTTCGAACGATGCTGTCAACTTCCTCAATTCTGCATTTGGTTCTAATGCGGCAAAGAAAAATGTTATCCTTACTATTGCCGGTGTCGGCGTTATGGTTGGTGTTATGACATCAAGCGGTATGATGGATGTGGCGCGTAGTGGTGTCTTCTATCCAGCGATGTTTACCTATCAGGAGATTATGATTCTGTTCCTCGGTATGATGCTCTCGAACATCATTCTCCTCGACATCTATAACTCGCTTGGCCTGCCTACATCAACTACCGTATCGTTGGTCTTCGGCTTGCTTGGTTCGGCAATGGCACTCGCTCTATATAATATATGGGGAGGTACGACAGATGCTACACTTGGAGAGTTTATCAACTCGGGTAACGCATTTGCTATTGTTTCGGGTATCTTGCTCTCGGTGGTGTTGGCATTCTTTACGGGTCACCTTTTGATGTATATCTCGCGTCTTATTTTCTCGTTCCGCTACCATAAGATCTTTAGCCGTTACGGTGCTTTCTGGTGCGGTATCACCCTTGCAGGTATCATCTACTTCACCGTATTTAAGGGCCTAAAGAGCACAACCCTTATTCCTGATGTGCTAAAAGAGTTTGTCAACGACAATACAGGTATGGCGTTGCTACTCTTGTGGCTCGGTAGCTCGGCTCTGTTGTGGATCTTGCAGCGCTTCAATGTAAATATTTTGCGTGTCTCAATCCTTGCAGGTACATTCTCTTTGGCTTTGGCCTTCGCAGGTAACGACCTTGTGAACTTTATCGGTGTGCCTTATGCTGGCTACGATTCGTATGTTATTGCTCACAATGCTGATGCGCTCCCTACATCTATGGAGGCGTTGTCAAATCCTACTAAGGCAAACTTCTGGATTATGTGTGCTGCGGGCTTGGTGATGGTAATCACGCTCTTTACCTCAAAGAAGGCTCTGCGTGTTATCGAGACCGAGCGTAAGCTATCGTCACAGAGCGAGGAGGTGCCAACAAATAGCGAGGCTACAGTGGCATCACGCGGTATTGTGCGTGGTGTACTCCGCTTAAATAACTTCCTTACATCTATCACTCCTGAGCCTGTGCATCGCTGGATTAACGAGCGCTTTGAGTCACTTTCGGAGGAGGAGCGTGGCGATGCTAACTATGACCTTATCCGTGCTACGGTAAACCTTACTGCTGCAGCAATCCTTATTTCTATAGGTACACAGCTTAAGTTGCCATTGTCAACTACCTATGTAGTATTTATGGTATCTATGGGTTCGTCGCTTGCCGACCGTGCTTGGGGTCGTGAGAGTGCTGTATATCGTATTACTGGCGTAACTACCGTTATCATGGGTTGGTTTATCACTGCGTTGGGTGGCTTTGGTATCGCCCTTGCTGTGACCCTCGCACTTGTATATGGAGGTACTATTGCTATCATCGCTATTACAGCAATCTGCCTATTCCTCATTATTAAGAACAATATCGCTAAGAAGGATGAAGAGGAGGTGCAGGAGGAGTCTGCTGTGTCTAAGATTGGTGATGTTCTAAAGCGTAGCCCTGAGGAGGCACTTATCAACTATACCGAGCATGTATGCTCATCTATGGAGAAGGTGACCATGATATATGACCGCACTATCGTAGCCGTATTTAAGGAGAACCGTAAGGTGCTTAGGGATATGGTGCGTGAGGCTGAGGATTTCTATCACTCTACACGCCAGCAGAAGTATGAACTCCTACCACTTCTCCGTAACCTTGAGGATAGCGATGTAAATACAGGTCACTACTATGTGCAGGTTGTCGACTATATCTCTGAGACAAGTAAGGCGCTGCTTCATATTACACGCCCTTGTTACAAGCATGTAGATAACAACCATTCGGGTCTTACAAAGGAGCAGGTCTATGATCTTAAGCGTATCAACGATCGTGTTGAGGAGATCTTTGGAGAGATTAACAATATGCTCCGTACTCGTACCTTCGAGCAGATGGATGATGTTCTCAATAAGCGTGACGAGATGTTCGACCTTATCGATGAGGTAATGCAGAATCAGCTCCGCCGTCTCCGCGATACAGGTGGCTCATCATCTGCTAACATGCTATTCTTCAATATACTTACTGAGACTAAGACTATTGTTCTTCACTCGCGTAATATTATGAAGTCTTTGGAGCACTTCGTACACTAATTTCTTGTGATAAGCCGTAATCTGCGGCACATCCCAAAAACAACACTCTGGGCTGTACTATAAGTACTATCCCAGAGTGTTTTATTTTGCGATGCACCACATCTCGCGGCTTCTGACAAGAAATTTGGTCGTGGGGATTGTGGGTTATTATGAGTTATGATAGGTTATTATAGGTTCTGATGATAGCGTGCTACCTACTTAATGATGATTACGCTCTCCCTATTCTAACTCATTTAGCTCATTTAACTCATTGTAACCTATCTTACTGCGCAAAAAGCCACTGGCTTTTAACCATTACTAATTACTCTCTACTAATTACTAATTATTATTCCCCCCTTCTGACAAGAAATTGGGGTGAGGGGCTTGGGGAGGTTTGTGTTATGAGTTCCTATGGGTTCCGATGTTTTTATTGATGATATCGCTCTACTCATAGTAGCTCATAGTAACCCATTGTAACCCATTGTAACCCATTTGACTGCGCTTTCTCCCAAGAAATTGGGTCGTGGTGCTAAAGAGGTTTTGGTTCATTTTTGAGTGGCAAAAAGGGCAAAAGAGGCCAAAGGAATTTTTATTGGTCTTTCCCTTAGGCCTCTTCCCCAAAAAAGCAACGCTTTTTAACCTTTACTAATTACTAATTTCTAATTACTAATTGCTTAGATGATATCAAACGCGATCTTCATCATATTGGTGAATGATGTCTGGCGCTCCTCAGCTGAGCATGCTGTGCCGTGTACCAATGAGTCAGAGATTGTGCAGATGCACAATGCACTTTTACCTGCGCGCGCAGCGTTCATATAGAGCGCTGTAGCCTCCATCTCAACTGCCAACACGCCCATCTTCTGCCACTGCTTCCAACTCTCAGCGTCATCGCCATAGAACACATCGCTTGCGAGGATGTTGCCTGCCTTATAATCGATGCCAAGCTCCTCAGCCTTAGCTGCCGCAGCACGCAATAGCTCAAAGTCTGCGATAGGGGCAAAGGTACCAGGAAGGTTGAACTGCGCGCCATAGTTTGAGTCGGTACATGAGCCCATGCCAAAGACAACATCGCCCAACTTCAACGATGGGTCAAAAGCTCCTGCTGAACCACAACGGATGATGCGCTTAACATCGTAGAAGTTAAACAACTCGTAGGTGTAGATGCCGATAGATGGAATACCCATGCCGTGGCCCTGCACCGAAACGCGCTTGCCCTTATATGTTCCTGTGTAGCCAAGCATGCCACGAACATTATTATACTGCACAGGGTTCTCTAAGAAGTTCTCTGCCATGAACTTAGCACGCAATGGATCACCTGCCATAATCACCTTATCTGCTACCTCGCCGTATTGTGCTCCAATATGTGGAGTAGGTACTTTTCCTGCCATATCTTAAAATTTTATGTTTAGTATTTTCATTCTTCAAAGATAGATAAAATATGTGTCATATCAATGCATAGTAGCAAAAAAGTTGCCGATAATGAAAAAAGAGAGGCTACTATTTTGAAATCTTGGAGAAAATGCGTATCTTCGTATGATTAAACCTATGTAACCAAAAATAACGAAATATGAACTACACCTTTACCCCAGAGGAGCGTCAGGAGATTATCGCCCTCATGAATCGCGAGATTATCCCAGCTATTGGCTGTACAGAGCCTATTGCTGTTGCATTGTGTGTGGCTAAGGCTACCGAGACCTTGGGCTGTCGTCCAGAGCGTATCGAGGCGCGCCTAAGTGCCAATGTCCTAAAGAATGCTATGGGTGTTGGTATCCCTGGTACTGGAATGACAGGTCTGCCTATTGCTATGGCTTTGGGTGCTATTGTAGGTCGCTCGGAGTACGAACTCGAAGTATTGAAGGATGCTAATGAGGCTGCTGTTGAGGAGGGTAAGAAGATGATTGATGCTAAGTGCATCGATGTGGATCTTAAGTATAACATCACCGAGAAGCTATATATTGAGATTGAGGTGTTTGCAGGTGGCGCAAGTGCTATGGCTATAATCTCAGGTGGACATACTCGCTTTGTTCATGTATCGCGCTGTGGCGAGACATTATTCTCTCTCGATACCACTGCGTCGAACGATGCAACTGCCTCTACAGCTGAGGTTAAAGACCCAGAGCTAACTCTTAAGCGTGTATGGGACTTTGCAATGACAGCGCCTCTTGAGGAGCTATCATTCATCCTTGAGGCTAAGCGTCTTAATATGGCTGCTGCTGAGGCGTCACTCAAGGGTGATTATGGTCACGCTATTGGTAAGCTCTTCCGCATGGAGTCGGAGCGTAATATTATGGGCGATACACTACACTGTCAGATTGTCGGCATGACAACAGCTGCTTGTGATGCTCGTATGGCGGGTGCGATGATACCTGTGATGAGTAACTCAGGTAGTGGTAATCAGGGCCTTACATCTACTGTTCCTGTGGTTGTATATGCACAGCAGATAGGTGCTTCTGAGGAGCAGATGATTCGTTCGCTTATCCTTTCACACCTAACAGTAATCTATATCAAGCAGAGCCTCGGCCGTCTATCAGCCCTTTGTGGTTGTGTTGTTGCTGCAACAGGCTCATCATGTGGTATTACCTACCTTATGGGTGGTGGTTATGAGGAGGTTACTAAGGCTGTTAAGAATATGATTGCTAACCTTACAGGTATGATATGTGACGGTGCGAAGCCTTCATGCGCAATGAAGTGTGCATCGGGCGTATCAACAGCTGTTGTGTCTGCACTTATGGCGATGAACAACCGCTGTGTTAAGTCTGTTGAGGGTATCATCGATGACGATGTAGATAAGTCTATCCGCAACCTTACTGATATTGGCCGTGATGCTATGGTGCATACTGATGCGATGATTTTGCGCATTATGACAAGTAAGTAGCAGTACGACGTTTTAAGATAATGAAGCTGTCTAACAAGGCTACTTTGTCGTTAAGCTTGCTCTCAAAATGCTCATTTACGCCGAGTAAACTCCGCTTTTTCGAGCTTCGCAAGCCTAAAATTAGCTCTTGTTATACAACTTCACAAAGAACTGAGGGTGC
>JAFYRL010000043.1 GCA_017546975.1 Alistipes sp. | reverse complement strand
GGTACATCTACCTAAAAGCGTTGAGAAGATTGGAGCGAGCAGTTTCGAAATGCTAGAAAACTTAATAAATCTTCAACTCTCCACAAACATCAAGGAGATACCACAAAAGGCATTCGTGAAGTGTGGTAAGCTGGAGAAACTCATCATCCCCGAAGGTGTAGAGGTACTGGGGCTCGATGCCTTTGCCATCTGCACAAGTCTGAAAGAGGTATCGCTACCCTCGACATTGACCAAGATAGACCGTGGCGTATTCTGGCACTGCACAAGTTTGAGGGAGATACACATACCCGCCTCGGTGGAGGAGATAGGTGAGTATGTATTCTTTGACTGCGATAGCCTCACCGATGTATATAACTACTCCCCCGTGCCACAGCGCATACCACCCATATATAATAAGAAGAACATCACTCTACACGTACCACAAGGCTCAGAGGAGCTGTACCGCAAAGCCGACAACTGGAATCGTGCGAAGGTAGTAGGGGATTTGGAGAGTTGATAGTAGATAAGGATAGCCTATGCGGTCTTGGAGATGCTTCTCGCTCTTGTTCTATACATGGTGGCTATTATTACATTTTGAGCTATAATGTGAAATTCGTGTGGATAAATGGGGTGATAAAATTGTGCATCTCAAATAATTTAGCTAATTTTGCAGCCAATTGTATGTTGGCAGTAGATGTGCTCCGTGAGTGCGTGCCTATATATAATAAGGTATAGTGAATACGAAAAATAAAAACAAATATAAGAAGATGATTAAAATTACTTTTCCTGATGGCTCGGTAAGAGAGTTTGAGGCTGGTGTTACTGGCTTGCAGATTGCTGAGAGTATCAGTGCTCGTCTGGCACAGGATGTGTTGGCGTGTAGCGTGAATGATGAAATTGTGGAGCTCAATCGCCCCATCAATGAGGATGCTTCTATCCGTCTCCACAAGTGGGACGATGCTGAGGCTAAGCATGCTTTTTGGCATACTAGCGCTCACCTCTTGGCTGAGGCTTTGCAGGAGCTCTATCCTAATATTCAGTTTGGTATTGGTCCCGCTATCGAGAATGGTTTCTACTATGACGTAGATCCGGGCGAAGGCGTGACCATCAAGGAGGGTGACCTCGCTGCTATCGAGAAGAAGATGGCTGAGCTCGTAGCTAAGAACGAGAGCGTGGTACGCAACGAGATCTCTAAGGATGAGGTGCTCAAGATGTTCTCTGAGCGTGGCGAGACCTATAAGTGTGAACTTATCTCTGAGCTCGAGGATGGTACTATCACCACCTACACTCAGGGTGCCTTCACCGACCTCTGCCGTGGCCCGCACCTTTTGTCTACAGCTCCCATTAAGGCAATCAAACTGACATCTGTGGCTGGTGCTTACTGGCGTGGTGATGAGAAGCGCAAGATGATGACTCGTATCTATGGTATCTCATTTCCCAAGAAGAAGATGCTCGATGAGTATCTCGTAATGATGGAGGAGGCTAAGAAGCGCGACCACCGTAAGATCGGTAAGGAACTCGAACTCTTCATGTTC
>JAFYRL010000042.1 GCA_017546975.1 Alistipes sp. | reverse complement strand
TTATCTTTTTCGAGGGCGCTATGCGGGCATAGCAACCGAGGAAAGATAAGATAGATGCCGAAATAGACACAAAAGCAACCGAAATATAAAATAAAACTACATATTGTTAAACTTAATTTACTAATTTATAGAACATCCCTAAAAAAAGAGCTATTATGAATATACGAGCTAAAGAGTGCTGCTGCAAGCACGATAAGAACTTCTACGACTTCACCGTAAAGAGCCAGGACGGCAAGGACAAGAACCTAAGCGACTTCAAGGGTAAGGTAGTGCTTGTTGTAAACACAGCGAGCAAGTGTGGCTTTACACCTCAGTATGCCGAGCTTGAGACATTATATAAGAAGTACAACGACAAGGGTTTTGAGATTCTTGATTTACCATGCAACCAGTTTGGTGGTCAGTCACCAGAGAGCGATGCCGAGACCACAAGCTTCTGCCAACTAAACTACGGTACCACATTCCCACAGATGAAAAAGGTCGAGGTGAATGGCACGAATGAGATACCTTTGTATAAATGGCTTAAGAGCAAGTTTAGCTTTGGCGGCTTTGATAAGAGCCACAGAATTGGAACAATTCTCGACAGCAGGCTTCGTGAGACAAACCCCGACTACGAGAAGTCTTCGGATATTATGTGGAATTTCACAAAGTTCCTTATCGACCGCGAAGGCAATGTTGTAGCGCGTTTCGAGCCAACAACCGATATGCAGATTGTCGAGGAGAACATCAAAAAGTTCCTATAGCGGCTAAGTAAAACTCAATAAATATGGTTCTTAGGGCAGAGATTGAGCCTTAAGGACCATATTAGCATCAATATTCGCGGCATCTATTTTTTATAAAAACTTGTTTGGCTCATTTTTTTATACTATCTTTGCACTGATATAGTGATTATATTTTTAACAACTAACAACGAAAATGGACGATGGCTACCACTCCCAAAATAACAGCAGTGTCGTATCTCAATACGATACCCTTCGTCTATGGACTCGAGCACGCAGATAATCTCCGTGCAGATTTGTTGTTAGCACCACCAGCCGAATGTGCAAAGAACTATATTGAGGGTAAGGCAGATATAGCCCTACTACCTGCCGCTGTTGTACCAGAGCTTAAGCAGACAAACATTGTTACAGACTACTGCATCGGCGCTGTGAACGCAGTGAGAACTGTGGTCATCATGTCCAACACCCCTATCGGAAGTGTTAAGCGTATATGGCTCGATTCACACTCACGCACATCTGTTCAGCTTAGCGGCTACCTCGCACAGAATAAGTGGCACATAACACCTGAGTGGTTGCACATGGCGGACTACAGCATCGTCAACCATGCTCAGGAGGGCGACGCCTTTCTACTTATTGGCGACAAGGTCTTCGATTACGAGGGCAAATTCAAATATTGCTACGACCTCGCCTTGGAGTGGAGAGAGATAACTAAGTTACCATTTGCCTTTGCCGTGTGGGTAGCACGCAAGGGTGTACCATACGAGATTACCGACCAGCTACAGCACGCCCTGACTTTTGGCGTTGAGCATATCTGGGAAGCTGTATCTGAGTCAAAGTACATGGGTGTAGATGGTGGCCTTACGGCATACGAATACCTCACACGCAACATAGACTTCATCCTCGACGAGGAGAAGCACAAGGCTTTGAAGAAGTTCTGGGACGCAGGCATCCGCATCGTCCCGCGATCCTATTAAAGAGGTCGGGCGAGGTGTAACAATACGCCTTTAATCGCACGACTTCTTACCTCCGTTCATGTGGCACTACTTGTTGAGGATGCCACAACAAAAGCCCCAATGGGGCAAAGTTGAATATTTAGAATAAAACTTGGAGGAGATATGATCACAATCTATCTTAAGCAATACAACAAGATTATACGAAATGCCGATACCGAGCTCTTCGATGAGCTTGGCTACGATGATATTCTCTGGATCGACCTCTTGGAGCCATCCATCAAGGAGCAGAAGGCCGTAGAGAACTTTATGGAGTTAAGCCTGCAAACCAAGCAGCAGGTCGAGGAGATTGAGTCAACATCTAAATACTCGGAGACTGAGAATGCTATCATCTCAAACTCAAACTTCTTTGTACCACAGGGCGAGTCATTCACCGTGGAGCCTGTGTCGTTCATCATCTCAAACGAAGGTGTGCTTGTATCACTTCGCCAGGCCGAATTCCGCACCTTCCGTGAGGCGGAAAAGCGACTTCAGATGAACTATCGCTCATACTCTACGGGTTATCACATCCTCATATCACTCCTTGAGGTGCGTATCGACTACGATGCCGACCTTGTGGAGATGGTAGGTAAGCAGGTTGCGGCTGTAAGCAAGGAGATTAGCAGCGGTTCAAAGATCGACAAGGAGGTATTGTATAAGATTAACGCATTGCAAGAGAACACCATGTTACTTCGTGAGAATATCTTCGATAGACAGCGTGTACTATCCTCAATCTTGCGTTCAGAGCGATTCCCTAACGATATTTATCCACGCCTCCAGCTGATGATTAAGGATGTTAACTCTCTTATCAGCCATGCGGACTTTAGCTTCCAGCGTTTGGACTATATCCAGGATGCGGCACTTGGTCTTATCAACATCGAGCAGAACGAGATTGTAAAGATCTTCTCCGTGGCGGCGGTTATCTTCCTACCCGCAACGCTTATCGCAAGTATGTATGGTATGAACTTCAAATTTATGCCTGAACTTGAGTGGCAATATGGCTACCTATGGGCAATACTACTCATGCTTGCAGTGTCTGGCATAACATTCTGGTACTTCAAATTCAAGAAGTGGCTCTAAGAATCAATGGTTTATTGAAAGGTTGTTTGGACTTAGCTCTAAACAACCTTTTTTTGTCATGACTACATGATAAATATTATTTAATTTTTTGCTAATAATTAAAAAAATTTTTATTATCTTTGTCTTACAAATGGGAATGAGATATAGAAACCTACACTAGATTTTCATAAAAAAGAGAAAGATATATGACTTCACTTGCCAAGTTTTTTAATATTGAGCCTGAGGAGAACATTAAGGGTATTACGCACAAGAATAATATCATCAAGCGCAATATCATTGCCTATATGGCAGTAAATGGCGAATCTACACTCTCGGAGCTTACGCGAGAGCTACATATCAGTGTCCCTACCATGACCAAGTTGGTACAGGAGCTTGTTGATGACCTTATTGTCATCGACCTCGGTAAGGTAGAGACCCCAGGAGGTCGCCGTCCTAATGTCTTTGGTTTGGCAAACTCGGCAATCTACTTTGCTGGCATCAATGTAGGTCGTGACCAGATGACCTATGTTATCACAGACCTACAAAACAACATCATCAAAGAGCATACAGACAATAGCTTTGAGCTCGTAGATAGACCACAATGTTTGGAGCGCATCTGTCAGAATATTGAGACCTTTATCGCAGAGAGTGGCGTTGATAGAGAAAAGATTTTGGGCGTGGGTGTCTCAATCGTAGGTCGTGTAAATCCCGAAACGGGCCGCTCATATAAGTACTTCACCTCGTGGGAAGAGTCTCTTAGAGATATTATCTCGTCACGCATTGGCATTCGTGTGATGCTCGAAAATGACACTCGCGCACGCTGCTATGCTGAGTACACCACAGGCAAGTCTAAGAACGAGAGCAATGTTATCTACCTCCACATGGGTCGCGGTGTCGCTATCGGCATTGTAATTGACGGTAAACTTTACTACGGTAAGAATGGTTTTGCTGGCGAGTTTGGTCATATCCCATTCTTCGACAATGAGATTATCTGTGCCTGCGGCAAGAAGGGATGTCTTGAGACGGAGGTATCTGGTATCGCTATCGAGGATAAAATTGTACAACTAATTCGCAATGGCGTAAATACCCGTCTGCGCGAGATGTACGACAGAGGCGAGAGCATACACATTAACGATATTATCGCTGCAGCTCGCAACGATGACAACCTCGCTATTGAGCTTATCGAGGAGGCGGGCGAAAAGGTCGGCAAGGCTGTCGCCTTCCTTATCAACACCTTTAACCCTGAGACAGTTATCGTAGGTGGAAACCTTGCGCAAGCTGGTGAATATCTGATGCTTCCACTAAAGTCATCGACAAATAAGTACTCACTAAACTTGGTTTACAAGGATACAAAATTCCGTGTATCAAAGATGACCGACAGCGCAAATGCCTGGGGCGTAGCGATGCTTATTCGCAATAAGATTATTGGTCTATAACAATGTCTACAACCAAGCACAACATACGACTTAGGGCTCTTGAGCCATCGGACTTAGAACTGCTATACCTCTGGGAAAACGATCCAGAGGTATGGCGTGTTAGTGGCACACTATCACCAATATCAAGGGAGCGCTTAGCTCGCTTTATCGAGGAGCAGAACTACGACCTTTACGCCACTCGCCAGATGCGCCTTATAATCGAAGCTGAGGGTGCAATTGTTGGCAGCATCGACATCTTCGACTTCGACCCACAACATCTTCGCTTCGGCATCGGCATACTAATATATCAGGAGAGCGACCGCCGCAAGGGATATGCCAAGGAGGCAATAGAAACCGTCGTAGAATACGGACGCAACACACTAAACCTTAAGCAGATATGGGCAAACATTGCCGCTGATAATATCGCCAGCATCGCACTATTCGAGAGCTGTGGTTTTAGCAAGTGCGCCCACCGCAAGGAGTGGATAAACCGCGGAGGTGAGTTCATCGACGAGGTAGAGTATCAGCTAATATTTTAGGTCTACAACAGTTATTTTTGATAGACAAACCACATGCATAGAACAATTTATTTGTTAATTGTTCTGAATTCCTATTTTTTTCTTAACTTTGCCACGAATTATAGAACACATTATATGAGTATGAAACACGCATATGTTTTCCCAGGACAGGGCTCACAGGCCGTTGGTATGGGTAAGGACATCTATGAGAATGTTCCTGAGGCTAAGGCACTCTTTGAGAAGGCAAATGAGATTCTTGGCTTCCGCATTACAGATATCATGTTTGCAGGTACTCCTGAGGAGCTTAAGCAGACTAAGGTTACACAGCCAGCAGTATTCCTCCACTCGGTAATCCTTGCTAAGGCACTAGGTGTTAAGCCAGACGCTGTTGCTGGTCACTCACTCGGCGAGTTCTCAGCCCTTGTAGTTGCAGGCGCTCTATCATTTGAGGATGGTCTTAAGCTTGTATCTAAGCGCGCTATGGCTATGCAGAAGTGTTGCGAGCAGCAGCCTGGTGGTATGGCCGCTGTATTGGGTCTTGATGACAAGACCGTTGAGGATGTTTGTGCATCAGTAGATGGCGTAGTCATCGGTGCAAACTACAACTGCCCTGGTCAGTTGGTAATCTCTGGTGCTGATGCCGCAGTGGATGAGGCTTGCGAGAAACTTAAGGCTGCCGGTGCGCGTCGTGCATTGCGTCTTCCAGTAGGTGGCGCGTTCCACTCACCACTTATGGAGCCAGCGCGTCAGGAGCTTGAGGCAGCTATTGCCGAGGCGGAGTTTATGACTCCTTCATGCCCTGTATATCAAAATGTTGACGCACAGCCATACACTGATGCTGAGACCATTAAGAAGAATCTTATCGCTCAGCTTACAGCACCTGTACGCTGGACTCAGATTGTCGAGAAGATGGTAGCAGATGGCGTTACAGAGTTCACAGAGGTGGGCCCAGGAAATGTTCTTCAGGGTCTTGTTAAGAAGGTAAGTAGCGAGGTTACTGCCGAGTCAAAATCTACCCTATAACAGAGCAGTAAATCTCCAACACAATCCGGGAGATTTTTATACAAAACACCATACAAGCACGGTTGGCCAGATCATAATTTTCTGGCCAACCATATTTGTTTTATGGCGAAATAATCAGTCATCTATTTTCTTGAAAAACATTTGGTTTTTGGGATAAAAATACATACCTTTGTGCAGATAAAGAGCGCCCATATTCGAACCTAATATTGAAAATATTCAGTATCAGGTTATTAGCTCTTTTACAGGGTTAGATTTAAGCGCATAAAAGGCACTATTTTTGGTCGAAGCCCCGCAAAAAAAGTTGTTTAAAATTAAATTTGACATTTCAGGAATGATGTTGAACACAAAAAATATGATCCGTTACACACTACTTATCGTAGCGTTGGTAATGCCTTTTATTGCAGAGGCGCAGGATGATAGTTTGAGCCACAGACGAGAGAGAAGCCGTCATAGCATCTATGTGGACTTTAGGGTTAATAGCACTGTTATCGATAAGAACTATCGCAACAATAGCACTGTGCTTTCTCGTGTTGACTCTCTCTTTACCGAGCTTAATCAAGACTCAACTATCACTATCGAGTCTGTAGAGTTTAGTGGTAGTGCATCACCTGAGGGTAATGCTAAGAACAATAGTCGTCTTAGCCGTGCTCGTATGAACGCTGTAGAGAAGTTCGTAAGAAGCCACATATCATTTCCTGACGAGATTATCACTCACAACGATCGCTATATCGATTGGGGTCACCTCGTAGAGTTGATGGAGGCTGACGGCACTCTTCCAAGACACGATGAGGTGCTCAAGATCGTAAATAGCACTTATCCAAATGCCAAGGATTATAAGGGCAATGAGATTGACGGTCGTATTCCAGAGCTTAAGAAGTTGGATAACGGCGCTATATGGCGCGAGATGCTCAAGCGCTACTTCGTGAAGATGCGTGAGGGTGCGGTTATCATGAACACATACATAGATGTCCCTGTTGAGTCAGAGTCTCAGCCAATTGAGGAGGTAGAGGAGGAGCCAATCGAGGCAATATCAGAGCTATACTCTAACGCTGCTGGTGACGACATGTATGGCATCAATGATATGGGTGCTTTTGACACTGACTTCGCTGCGGTATATCAGAAGAACCCACTATTCAGCGTTAAGACTAATCTTTTGGCTTATAGCACCTTGATTCCAAATGTAGGTGTTGAGGTTCGTCTTGCACCACGCTGGTCATTTGAGGTTACAGGCCTATACTCACCATACAACCTTTTCAGTCGTGATCGCAAGACCCGTATCTTGGCGATGAAGCCTGAGGTTCGTTACTGGTGGGGTGAGTCATTGCGTAAAGGTCACTTTGTTGGTCTACACATGCCACTTGCAGGTTTTAACTTGCAGCTCAACGATGACTTCCGCTACCAGGACCCTAACCATGCACTTTGGGGCTTAGGTATCAACTATGGTTATGCAATGCTCATTGGCAAGAGACAGAATTGGTCTCTAGATTTTACAATAGGTTTAGGTTATATGGATGTTAAGTATGACATCTTTGAGGGCGTACACAATGGTAAGTATGTAAGAACTGAGGAGAAGCACTACTTCGGTCCTACACGCGTTGGTATCAACCTTTCATACATCATCAACAAGAAGAGGTAATTAGTTATAGAATACATAAAATCGATAGAGATGTTAAATCGAGTTAAACATATTTTTAGTGCACTTGGAATATTGCTCATACTATCAAGCTGTGATGCAACAATCCATGAGTACCCAAGCGAGTCATCTATTGTGCTAAATGTTGACTGCACAATCAATGATACTAAGCCTGAGTTCTTCGTTACTGTTGAGTGTGATGCAAAGAATGGTACATCATATATTGTGCGTACGATGGGCATGGGTCCAGAGGATACCCGTTTTGACGAACCTTACAAACTTCGATATACAATTGACCTATATCGTGTGATTGCTTCTCACACCGAGTTTGTTGAGCGCCAGGTATTTATTGTTGACCCTGAGCAGAAGGATATGCCTCAGACACAGTTTAATGTTGTTGCTTCGGAGTACAAGGTTTTGGTATGGTGTGACTATGTCCGCGAGAGCGCACAGGATGAGGACTGGTACTATCAAACTGGAGATTTGCGTAAGATCCTTTACAACGACATCGAGGTTAAGGATAACAACGATAAGGATGTGTTTACCAACATGGCGCACCTCAACTTCAGAGATTACTACTACATGTCAGGTACACACGAGGAGTCGATACAATTAACACTTGAGCGTCCTAAGGGTCGTTATAAGTGTATCACAACCGATGTAAGCGACTACATCAACAAGGAGAGTGTAGCACAGATTACAAGTGTTGTTACCTACATCCAGTATGTAGCTGCGGGTTACAATGTCGAGGAGCAGAAACCAAACTACTTCGAGCCTACACGCACATACCTCACAACAGTCACAACAGATGACCTCGATCAGAATGGTAACTTGGAGATGTGTTACGACTATGTCTTTGTGAATGGTAAGCAGACCAATGTTAAGATTAACTTCCAGTTCTATAAGGGTGTAATAACCATGAAGGATGGCAAGCTCTATAAGGAGAATGGAGAGATTGCATCAGATGATGACCGCATCAGTAACTGGTCAGGTGTTGTAGTACCATTGAAGCGAAACATGGAGACCATTATTGAGGGTCGACTACTAACCGCATCATTCGGTTCTGGTGGTATCGGTATCGATCCAGGCTTCGAGGGCGAGATTGTCATTCCTTGGGAGTAACAAAAGAGACGCAAGTTAGGTTTTGAGAATTGACGGCAAATAATATAGGAATGTAAAAGGCTAGATGCAGAGGTTGATGATGTTGAACCATTAAATTTCGATAACTATGTTAGTTCGAGTCAAACATATAATTGGAGTACTAATTGTACTTTTAATGTTTACGAGTTGCGATAAGATTCGTTTTCATGTGAACTATGTCTCTGGCCCGTCACTAATGTTGAATGTTACATGCGACATCAATAACTCTGGTCCTGATTACTTCGTTGCTGTAGAGTGTGACGCCAATCAGGGAACATCCTATATCGTGCGTACTCAGAGTGTAGGACCTGAGGAGCAGAGAGAGGATGATAGATATACCCTTCGTTGCATTATAGACCTATACCGTGTTATTAACTCACAATCTGAGTTTGTGGAGCGTCGAATTAACATGGTAAACATGAGAGACCTCTCAATACCAGCTGCACAGTTCAATGTAAATGCCGAGGAGTACAGGGTATTGGTATGGTGCGACTATGTTAGAAGTAGCGAAGTTGAAGAGTCCTTGTGCTACAAAACTGACGACCTTAAGAACATCCTATACAACGATATCGAGATTAAGGACAACAATATGAAGGATGCATTTACCGCAATGGCAAATGTCAATCTTCGAGACTACAAGTCTATACTCACAGGCATCTACGATATCAGCGAGCACTTAACTCTTGAGCGTCCAAATGGTTTCATGAAGTGCGTAACAACAGATATCAAGGAGTTTGCAGCAAACAACGATACAGATGAGATTACATGCGTGATGTCGTATGTACAGTATGTCGCTGCGGGTTATAGCGTTGAGGAGCAGAAACCTAATAACTTTGAGATTGAGCGTACATTTACATCCACTGTATCGACAAAGGATTTCTCAGCTAATGGTGAGTTAGTTCTATGTTATGACTATATATTTGTTAATGGTAAGCAAACAAATGTTAAGGTTAACATGGCATTCTACAATGGCCGCATGACACTTATCGATAATCAGTTGGTTAAGGATGATGGCACGATTGTTCCTTTTGAGGATTGCATTACATCTTGGTCAAACATCAGTGTTCCACTAAAGAAGAACATGGAGACAATCGTTTCGGGCCGACTGCTAACAACATCATTTGACCCAGGTGGTATCGGCATCAATCCAGGCTTTGAGGATGAGATTGTCATTCCATGGAATGACTAATGCAAGATAATAAATAGAATGAAGCTGTCTAACAAGGCTTCTTTGGCGTTGCACTTGCTCTCAAAATGCTCATTTACGCCTAGTAAACTCCGCTTTTTTGAGCTTCGTGCGCCTAAAATTAGCTCTTGTTATACAACTTCACAAGAAAGAAGTGACTGTCCATAAACTTGTTAGACAGTCACTTCTTTTGGGTAATGATACCAAAAGTATCTATTTGATGTCAAAATTGAGAAGGACCTTACCCGCCACAACGACCTTAAAGTTATCGCCTGCAACAACCTCAAACTCATCCTTCGAGCCAAGATAGATAAGGTCTCCGATGCGAAGCGTCATACACTCTGAGAGGTAACTTATAACACGATCAGGCGAAAAGCGCATATCAGATATCGAGAGGCGTGCGCGCTCAACATCGTTAACATAGAACACCGCACCCTCTAGCATCGCATCACGAGGTAGCATATCGAGCGACAAGGCCGATGAGTGGTCAAAGCCAACAGCCTCATCCCAAGGGAGCCCTGCCTCCTTAGCTTTAGCAAGCTTATCCGCAGCAGTAAAGGTAACGCCAGCCATCACGCCATCAATACAGCGTGATGCAAAACGCTCTGATAGGCACTTTGCTAGGCGCGCATTCTTAAGCACGATATGTGGGCGTGCGACGATGCGTCCCATACCGTTAGGGATATAGAAGGCATCGTTATTTCTAAGCAGCGCAGTGTCTGCCTTGAGGTAGAATTGTGGATTCTCACCCTCAGCAGAGTAGTTGTTTATGATGTTTATTAGTTTCATATCATCTAAGTGTATTAACAATATCCTTTGCAAAGCGCATAGAGGCGCCATCACCTCCCATCATTGTGCTTAACTCCGAAAAATCAGCAAGCATACGCTCTCGCTCAGTGCCGTTAGGGAGAATTGCACGAAGTTCGCGTGTAGCCTCCTCCATCTTCAGATTTGCGCGTACAAGCTCCTTTACCGACTCGCGTCCAAGGTTAATGTTTACAAGCGAGATATATGGTATTCGTAGGAAATAAGGCTTTAGCTTTTCATAAAGCCAAGGCACATGATATAGTACAACCTCAGGGATACCCATAAGCGCAGTTTCAAGAGTAGCTGTACCTGAAGTAACCACGGCGGCTACGGAGTGTGCCAAGGTCTGCTGAGTGCGGTTATTAACATATCGCACAGGCGACCCAGCAATATACTTATCATATATTGCCTTATCAATCCATGGCACTGCAGTGACCACAAACTGATAATCAGGGAACTCACGCGAGAGCGCCACCATATCTGGGAGGTTAGCATTTATCTCCGATAGCCTACTACCAGCCAAAAGAGCAACTATTGGGCGACTATCCAAGCCACACTCAGTGATAAACGCCTCTCTGCATGGCAGTGTAGACTTACGCTCTGCAATATCATCCACAAGAGGATTACCAAAGAAGTGAGGCTCTATACCATGTCCTCGAAAGTAGTCTGTCTCAAACGGAAAGATTGTGTATAGACGGTCAACATATTTACGCAGGCTCTTTACCCTGCGCTCTTTCCATGCCCACACCTTTGGGGCGATGTAATAATATACCTTTATACCACGGCTATTAGCCCACTTAGCTATGCGAATATTGAATGCTGGGTAGTCGATAAGTATTATCACATCAGGCGAGAAGCGCTCGATATCCTCCTTTACGCTATCCATCTGCGTAAGGATGGTTTTGAGTTTTTTAGCCACCTGCACAAAGCCAAAGAAGGACATCTGCTTGTAGTGATAGAGCATACTCTCATCACCTGCCGTTGCAGCCATAAGGTCACCTCCGCAGAAGCGGAACTTTGCCTCGGCATCCTCCTTAGCTATCTCGCGCATCAGCTTACCACCGTGCAAATCTCCCGAAGGCTCACCCACTATAACATAATACTTCATACCTATATAATAATAAGAGTTAACAAAGATAACGCTTTATTTTGGAATGTTGGCTACGAAGAGATAAAAAACTATCAATCGAGAGATTTGAAAATAAAAAGCAGTGGAGGGATAGCATACGCCTATCCCTCCACACAAGAAAATTCGGGGTTGCGATTTATCCTCGCTCCTCAATTCCGATTATAGCTTATTCAACTCTATCTCGAAGTCGGCCAAGACATTCATATAATTGATAAATGCCTCATATGCCGAGTCGTATGGGTTGAAGTATGAGTGTACATCACCATCCGAGAACCACTTTGTAGCCATATAGTAGAAGTGGTCTGAGTTCTGCATGAAGTGCCATACGAACTCCATATCCTTGCTCTTTGCCTTCTTAACCTTTGGAGCAAGAGCATACAACTTCTGGAACGCCTCATTCTGGAGGTCGTTACCGAGCCATGCAGTTACATCGCGCTCCTCATCAGCCCATGACATAGCATATGGAGAGTGGAGCACAGCCACAGGCTGCAACTTCTTAGAAGCCTCACTTACTGTAGCGAACTCTAGCTCACCAGTCTTAAGAAGAGCCTCAGGTAGAGCCTTCATAAAGTCGAAGATACCTGTAGCAGCCTTCTGGTGCTCACCGAAGGTCTCATAATCCATGAAGAGATTGACAACATCGCCTGTATCACCAGCTACCCACTGAGCAAACTTATCAGCTGTCAAAGGCCACTCCGACCAACCCTCATTCGAGAAGCGGAAAGCGATATCATCAGATAGCTTGTAGTTACGCAATAGTAGGCGTAGCTTATTGTCGTTAGCATCTGTATATACGAAGTTTGGAGACTTCCAACCGAGGATATGCTTAGCGCCCTCAGCAAGCATAGTCTTAAAGCCCATACCCTCAACAGCCTTAGCAATCTCGTCAGAGTAGATAAGCTCTGTATTGCGGAATGCTGTAGGTTTCACACCAAACTCCTCCTTAAGCATCTGGCTATGTAGCTTAACCTCATTCTTGAACTCATCCACAGAGTAGAGCGATGCCAAAGAGTGTGAGTATGTCTCTGCAAGGAACTCAACACAACCTGTCGCTGCCAACTTCTTGAACGACTCCAACACCTCAGGAGCATAGGCCTTAAACTGCTCTACTGCCGAGCCTGTGATTGAGAATGTACACTTGAAGGCACCCTTATTCTGCTCAATAAGGCTTAGGAGCAGTGCATTCATTGGAAGATAACACTCGCGTGCCACCTTCTGCATAATTGAGCGGTTTGCAAAGTCATCGAGGTAGTTATGGTCGTTGCCCATCTGGAAGAAACGATAGGTCTTCAAACGCCATGGCTGATGAACCTGAAAATAGAAACAAACTGTCTTCATACTATATCTTCGTTTTTATTTGTTACACTTATCGATAGCCTGCTGATATACATCCTTAATCTTCACAGCAGCATTGATCCACTTGAGGTTGTTAACCTCCTCCATACCCTTCTCAGAGAACATCTTTGCAAGGGCTGGGTAGGTAATAAGACCGTAGATAGCATCCGCCATAGCATCTACATCCCAATAGTTCACCTTGATAGCATAGTCGAGCACTTCGGCCACACCACTCTGATGAGAGATGATTGTTGGCACATTTGAGCGCATAGCCTCCAATGGTGAGATACCAAATGGCTCAGATACCGAAGGCATGATATATACATCCGATAGCTGGAACATCTTCTGCACATCGTCACCCTTAAGGAAGCCTGTAAAGTGGAAACGATCTGAGATACCGAGCTGCGCAGCACGACGAATACAATGGTTCATCATATCGCCAGAGCCAGCCATCACGAAGCGTACATTTGGCACACGAGCAAGCACCTTGGCTGCCGCCTCAATAAAGTAGTCTGGGCCCTTCTGGAAGGTGATACGACCAAGGAAGGTTACAATCTTATCCGACACACCGCGCTCTGGAAGTGGGTTATCATTCTCAGCAAACTGCACAGCATTATGTACTGCCACAACCTTATCAGGGTCGATGTTATACTTATTGATTACAATGTTACGAGTGAGGTTAGATACAGCGATAACCATATCTGCTGCCTCCATACCTACGCGCTCAATCTCATATACGCGAGTATCAATATTGTCGCTTGACGAGCGGTCGAACGATGTGGCATGCATGTGTACTACAAGAGGCTTTCCAGATACCTGCTTTGCAGCGATACCAGCAAAGTATGTCAGCCAGTCATGAGCATGGATAACATCAAACTGACCTTCGAGCTGTCTTGCCACCTCTGCAGCCACCACAGCATAGCGAGCAACCTCCTCCATAATGTTTGCACCATACTTACCTGAGAAGGTATAACGCTGTGTCCAGCTATCACCCTTACGCTCCCAAAACTTCTGACCTGTACGCTCGTAACCCTCGCGGTAGGTTGTCCACTCCTCTGGCGAGATATATGGAACCATGTTTGAGTCGATCTGTATGAAGGATATCTTCTGCATGATGTCATCAGCACCCTCAACACTTGAGTCACAGTAGCGTGCCTCGATATCGCTGGCGTTGACAACTCTAACAAAGCTCTGATCCTCATCGCCCGATGCCTTAGGCATCACGAAGATAACCTCAACATCGTTGCGAGCCAAGCCCTGTGTCATACCATAGCAGGCCGTACCCAAACCTCCGGCAATGTGGGGAGGGAACTCCCATCCGAACATTAGTACTCTCATAATATATCTTTTTTATATTTTACTTCTTTACTGTCTTGCGTACACACTTACGCTTTGGCTTCTCCTCTGCCACCTCACTCTTTGCCGCAGCCTTACGCTTAGGCTTTTTAGGCGAGTACTTCTCGATAAGAGAGTTGATATAGAGGAGTCCTGCAACAGATGTCGCATGAGATACCGAGCCACGAGGACCATGTGGAGGGTCACCCTCGAAGCGCTCAGATATAGAGCCTACGCACTTTGTCTGTAGCTCATCATCAAAGGCTTCCAAAATACGCTTTGCATCGGCAGCATAACGCTCACCACCGATATCAAAGCAAGCCTTAACATATAGCATAAGCGGCCATATCCATGCCGAGCCATTGCGCGATGCCAAGTCCTGAGAGCGCTGATCCTCATTGTAGTTCGACTTATATAGTAGGTTACGAGGCGAGAGCGTACGAATACCGCGTGGCGAGAGCAGATGTGCGTTTACAATCTGCAACACACGAACAATCTGCTGCTCATCGAGCATCTTATAATCGAGGCCTACAGCGACAGTCATATTACAACGGATAAACTTATTCACCTCGTCATAATTTACATAATCTGCGAGGTAACCCTCCTCCTCTAACCAGAACTTCTCAACAAACGAACTCTTAATACGCTCAGGAAGCTCCTTCCAATTATTTACGAACTCCTTGTCGCCCTGTTTCTTTGCTATGGCAAGGGTATACTGAACAGCATTGTACCACAAAGCCTGAGCCTCTACAGGGTAACCTCGGCGTGGGGTCAATGGTTTACCATCGACTACTGTTCCCATCCATGTCAATGGGCGCTCTGCCGATGCCCAGATTAGGCCGTTGTCGTGCATCTTAATCTCCTCACCCCAGCCACGGCGGTAAGCCTCAAGAATACCCTTCATTGCAGCGCCATATTTTGTCCATAGCTCCTTCTGAGAGATATGACCCTCCAACTGCTGGAGCGTATAGTAGAACCACAACGGAGCATCCACGCTCTGTGGAACAGCCTTGCCATCTATAAGACCTGTTGCGACCAAATCTGCCACAGCAGTGTCAAGAACATCGATACAATCCTCCTTATATCCCTGGGTTAGTGTCAAACCAGGAAGAGCCATAAATGTATCCTCCATGATAGGGCCAAACCAAGGGTAACCTGCTACCACCTCAGTGCGGTCACCAGGACGACGGATAACAAACTGGCGTGCCGAGTGCTGCAAGCAGCTAATAAAATCAATCTTATGTGTGCGGCGTGCCAACGACGCCTCGTACACCTCTGTGATAGTCTCAGGCGTTGCCATCATATCTGTTGCAGCAGAGAAGATAACGCTCTCACCCTTCTTAATATTGAACTCGAAGTAACCAGGAGTAAGCAAATCCTCATGACCCTCATAACCACGAGCGAGTTCTCTTACATACTCAAAATTGTAGTACCAATCAGGTGCCGCGATAAACTCCGAATCCTTCTTGTTAAGCTGCATGTTCAACCAAGGGTAGCCCTGATATAGGCGACACTTAACACCAAAAGGTATAGGATATGCTCTGCCGTCAGCCTCCATGTTTGCCTTCGAAAGCGCATGCTTATCACGGAAGGCAAGGAGTGGGCGTAGACGCAATGTTGTATCTGAGTGTGCATCCACCAAAGTATAGCGAATCATAAGCTGCGTGCGCTTATGAATCCAAAGAAGCTCCTTCTTTAGGATTACACCGCCCACACGATAGGTAATCGTTGGCGTTGGCGTATATTCAAAATCGGTGATATACTTGTGACCACGAGGCTCATACACGCCATTGAAGCGGTGTAGTGCAAGGTTAAACGACTGGTCATGCTGGATAATGGTCTCATCGAGCGATGATAGAAGCACATGAGTTCTATCGCTTTGGTCAATTGGTGCAACCATAAGACCATGATACTTACGCGTATTGCAACCAACGATTGTAGTACTCATGTAGCCACCACGGCGATCCGTAGCAAGCACCTCTCTATCCAAGGAGTACTCCAAGTTGCCCAACTCACGCTTGTCAAATTTAAGTCCTGACATAATCTATATATTATTTAAGTTTCGTTTCACATCGATATACACACTATCGCACTGCAAACAGCTGATTTCAAAAGAATTACATCAACTGAATACAACACGAACAAACACCTTGCGAAAAATGCACTAGTAAAATTATATCTTTTTTTTCAAAAAAGCAAATTTTTTATGCAAAAAGCGACTCAATAATAGCATCCGAAAGCATAAACTCTGCCGTTGGAATATACATCCTTTGAGCATCATAGCGTAGAGCTCCACGCTCTATCCACACCTCTGCCGAGCGTAAGATACGCTCCACCTCGGATGCCCCATACACCATGGTTATATGTTCTAAATTAACACCCTCCATGGTGCGTAGCGAAGTCATCACATACTCGTTAAGGTGGTCAACCAAGCTAAGCTCCTCACTCTCATAGCGTATATCGCCCTCGGCATACTCCTTAGCCGTAGAGACACACCATCTTCGATCATCACCACTAAAGGAGTGAGCACCAGCACCTATACCCAAGTACTCAACGCCCTGCCAATATGCCGAGTTATGCTTGGCACGACACCCCACTTTTGCATAGTTCGAGACCTCATAGTGCTCATATCCCGCCCCGGTGAGCATATCCTCAACAAGGCGATAGTCACTCTCAGACCTCTCCTCATCGACGGGTTGATACTCACCCTTACGAACCATAAGACCCAAGCGTGTACGCTCCTCCACCGTGAGGTGATAGGCCGAGATATGCTCCACATCGAGAGCTATAGCCTCCTGAAGCGTCTCCCTAAGCCACACATCACCAAAGCCCGCAACACCAAAGATTATATCTATCGATATATTATCATAGCCCGCAGCCCTAAGACGCCCCACACACTCCTTAGCCTCCGCAGCGGTATGGCGGCGATTCATAAAACTAAGCACTCTATCATCAAAGGATTGAATACCAAGGCTTATACGATTTATTGATGTTTGTCGTAGCGCCGCAATATACTCCTTAGTTAAATCATCTGGGTTCGCCTCAAGGGTGATCTCCCCCACATCGGAGCAATCAAACAACTCACGCGCATGACTGATAAGCGTTTCAACCTGCTCAGGACTTAACAGCGACGGTGTTCCGCCACCAAAATATATAGAGGTAATGCGCTTATCGCTAAGATACCCTGCACGCGCCTCCAGCTCGCTATGCATCGACTCCACAACTTTAGGAATAAGCTCTATGGCACCAACCTTGTAGAAGTCACAATAGGTGCATATACGCTTACAAAATGGAATATGAAAGTATAGGGTTGCCACAATATTATATTTTCTCAACCCACAAAGTTACTTAAAAAAGTTGAGATTTATAGAATAATAATTTATAAAATATCGTATATTTGTAGTGTTGAACTGATAACAATATTACTATGAAGAGTATTAGAGAGTTATATCGCATAGGCACAGGACCTTCAAGTAGTCACACTATGGCCCCACGCCGTGCGGCAGAGATATTTCAGCATCGCAACCCTGAGTGTAAATACTTTCGTGTTACGCTCTACGGCAGCCTTGCAGCCACAGGACGAGGTCACCTTACCGACAAGGCAATTTTCGATGTTCTACGCCCACACGGCAATGTGGAGCTTGTATGGGAACCCTCGGTATTTAAGCCATTCCACCCTAACGGCATGCGCTTTGAGGCTATAGATGAGAACACGGTTGTGGATGATTGGACCGTATATAGTGTAGGTGGCGGCGCTTTGGCAGAGGAGGATAGCGCCCCTATCGAGAGCGCAGATATATACCCCGATGGCAAGTTAGTCGATATATTAAAGTGGTGCACAGAGCATGGCCGCACCTTCTGGGAGTATGTAGAGCTCCACGAGGGTAGCGATATATGGATCTTCCTTGCTAAGATATGGCGCGTCATGCGCGAGGCTGTAGAGCGAGGCATCGAGACAGACGGCGTTATCCCTGGTCCACTAAATCTCCCTCGTCGCGCCATGCGCTATAATGTCCGCGCATCGGGCTACAAGCAGAGCCTACAATCACGAGGTTTAATCTTCTCATACGCCCTTGCTGTAAGTGAGGAGAATGCTTCGGGTGGCCGTATCGTCACCGCTCCAACATGTGGCTCCTCAGGAGTTCTTCCCGCAGTGCTCTACCACTTGTGGAAGACCCGCGAGTTCTCAGATATGCGTATATGTCGCGCCCTTGCAACAGCAGGACTTATAGGTAATATCGTCAAGCACAATGCCTCAATATCGGGTGCAGAGGTGGGATGCCAGGGCGAGGTAGGTGTGGCATGCGCCATGGCAGCCGCTGCAGCAAACCAGCTCTTCGGTGGCACACCAGCACAGATTGAGTATGCCGCAGAGATGGGTTTGGAGCACCACCTTGGCATGACATGCGACCCTGTATGTGGCCTTGTGCAGATACCTTGCATCGAGCGCAACGCCTATGCTGCAGCACGCGCCTTGGATGCCAACCTATACTCGATGTACACCGATGGTCACCACCGCGTATCGTTCGATAGAGTAGTCGAGGTAATGAAACAAACAGGCCACGACCTACCATCTATCTATAAGGAGACTGGCGAGGGCGGCTTGGCGAAAGACTTTTTCTAAAGTGAAAACTGAAAGGTGAAAGGTGAAAAGTAAGGTGTCTGCGACGCGTTGTTTATAAAATTCATGCGAAGCATACCTTACTTTTCAGTTTTCACCTTTCACTTTATTATAAATCTCCGTATCAGCGTTACCACTTGCCGATACAATGCATCTGCCGTAGCGCTGACCTCATAAACCATATCAAGACGGCGGTTGATGCGTCTAATAGTCTTATGCAGCGACGCAAAGTATATCACCACTGCCACCACAACAAATATCACACCCACGATAACCCACGCCAAGGCTGCGCTGCAGATTAACTCTCCGAGCCACAACGCAAGTGCCATAGTCAGGGCAAAAGCCCCGACAATTATGGCACACACAAATAGTACTAACGACACAGTATCAAACTTTTTGGTGACTACTCATCACAATCACACCCCTCAGCACCACAGTTGCAGTGACCATGACGCATCTTATCCTGCGCCTCGCTCAAGGCTGTGCGTATCATACCACGGAGTTCTCGTCCCGACTGCGGAGTAACAAGCATTGCTACCGCAGCACCTACAACTGCGCCACCAAGCGCAAGAAGTAGACAAACAGAAGTCTTTTTCATAACCTAACTATTTTAAGCGATTCACCCCTTTCAACTACAAATCACACGCCAAAAGAGCTACAGATAACCTAAAAAAGATTATCTTTGCACTATGAAATCTACACGCCATATCGTAGCCTTTAGCGGCCATCGTAACTATGATGGCTCAGCCAATCAGGAGCTAAGCGACGCCATAGAGAGGCTATACTCTGAGGGTGCGCGTACCTTTCGTATTGGCATGGCCGAGGGTTTCGATCTCGCCGCAGGCAAAGTTCTATTGGAACTTACAGCACAGCACGATGATATAGCCATCGAGGCACATATCCCCTACCCAGCCTTTGCCTCACGCTTCAAGGGCGAAGAGCGCGAATTATACGATAGAATTGTTGCACAAGCTAAGGTTATTAGATATGCAGGTTTTGCCTACCAAGCCGACATCTTCCACCGCCGTAACGATATGCTTGTAGATCGCGCCACACACCTCATAGCGTGGTGGGACGGCACACAGAGCGGCACAGGATATACCGTAAAACGCGCCAAAAAACTTGGATGTAACATCATAAACCTACACCATAGCGCAACTATAGAACTCAAACTACTATAGGGATAAGTTGTCAAAATCGCATCAAATCTATCCTTAATTAGCACATATACTACTCTTTATATAGTAAAATTATTATATCTTTGCCCAAGATTACTAAACAAATGAATAAATATATGAGAATGAAACACTATTTTTTGGCAATTGCAGCGTTGGTAGTTTCTTTTACTGCTACAGCGCAGAGTAATAACACTTTCGCAGATGAGCGACTATCGTTGTCTGGTTACCTTCAGGGTGGTGTAATGTACAACGACACCGACGATACATCTATGTCAACATTCTATCTCAAGCGTGCGCGTGTGAGCCTTACTGGTAATGCTGCGCAGGAGAAGATAGACTACCGCCTACAGGTAGATATGGCAGGCAGCCCAAAGATCTGCGACCTCTATTTCCGTTATAAGCCATCTAAGGAGCTCAACTTCGAGATTGGTCAGTTCAAAATTCCTTTTGCTATCGAGAACGACCTTTACGGTCCTACAACCGTAGAGCTTATCGACTACTCATACATCACAACACTTCTTGCCCGCAACAACGGCAAGTATGACGGCATCGCATCAACAGGTCGTGACCTCGGCTTCCAGATATATGGCGCTTTTGGTGAGCAGAAGGATTACAACACACTAAGCTACAACCTCGGCGTATTCAACGGCACGGGCATAAATACTACAGAGGATAACGAGGCTAAGGATGTTGTAGCACGCCTTATCTTCAAGCCATCAAAGGCGTTGTCACTATCAGTTTCAACAATGTTTGCTGAGACAGAGTTTAATGACAGAACTGTCAACTCTAAGCGCTGGGCTGCAGGCGTCATCTACGATGTTAAGGACTTTATTGTTCGTGGCGAGTATGCTGGTGCAGAATTCAACAGCACCGAGGTAGAGACATACTATGTTATGGGTGGCTACAAAATCAAGAAGGATTGGATGCTTGTAGCACGCTATGAGACGCTAAGCGAGAATTATGGCGATAGCGATATAAATTGGAATACTAATCGTATGACACTCGGCGCTGTATACAAGCCATACCCATTCTTGCGCCTACAGCTAAACTACTGGCTGGAGAATAGCGGTTTGGAGAGAGCAAAGAGCCGTACCGACAAGGGCGGCCTAAACCTTATGCTTACAGCGATTTTCTAATAGCATAGATACCAAAGATTAAGGGTAATTGGGGGAAATCCCTAATTACCCTTAATCTGTTCTAATAACACCGAACAACCATCCTCCAAGAGGTCCAACACTAACTCAAAGCCCTCATGACCCTCATAGTATGGGTCGGGGATGTATGACCAATCGGGATGATTGCGCAGAAACTCGCGGAAGCGATATATCTTCTGCTGCGCAGCACGGTCTGGCGCAAGGCGGAAGAGGTTTTCATAATTATTATCATCCATAGCGATAACCATATCGAAACGCTCGAAGTCCTCCTCACGCACTTGACGGGCACGATGTGTCATAGCTATACCTCGCGCCTCTGCAGCACGCCTCATACGCGGATCAGAACGCTCGCCACTATGACCGCCATAAGTACCTGCCGAGTCAATCTCTACCCTATCACCAAGTCCCTCTCTATCCACCAAGACTCTGAGCATTGCCTCTGCCGCAGGGGAACGGCATATATTTCCGAGGCATACAAAAAGTATTCTCTGTTTCATATCGCAAAGATAGCAAAAGTTATGAACTTCACACCACTCATTGCGGGATAATTTGTCGTGTTATGATAATTTCTCCATTATGCAACACACGGCCATAATTGGCGAAATATTTGCAATTTTCTATTGCACTATGAAGACAAATTTTACGATACTACTCCTTGCTATACTGGTGTGCGTAACTTCTGATACTGAGGCACAGGAGCTACCTCGCAAGGTGAGAAATATGGCTCTTGAAGATCAAGAGAGCCAGAGAGTCTATATCCCCCATTGGGGCGAGAAAAACCTTCTTATCTTCTATATCGACCCTGAAGCAGCAACACAGAATGACGACCTCTTGGATTACATTTCAAGTACCATGTGTATCTCGAGTCCCAACATCAAGGGACTTGGTATCGTAAACCTCAAAGATGCGGTATATCCTAATTGGATGGTACGCAAAATGGCCAACAGTCGTAACACAAATAGCGATGCACCAATACTTTACGACACAAATAACAATATCTCTGAGGCGTGGGATTTGGGCAATTGCAACAACAAGTTTGTCACCATTCTAATCAATAAATCCGGGGAACTTATCTACTTCTACAAAGGCGCCATGCCCAAGAGCGAACAACAACGATTTATATCCATTGCACAGACACTTCTGTGAAAGCAAAAAAAGTTGTTTATATATGCCCTCACAAAGATTTTTTTTACTATCTTTGCCCCCGATACCTATACCATAGGTATAGATACCCTTTTCGAGTGCGAAAAAGTAAAACAAATATATGAAGATAGCATTAGCTCAGCTCAATTTCACCGTTGGTGACATCAAATCCAACACCGAGAAGATCATCACGACAATAGGTCGTGCTAAGGAGGCAGGTGCCGACCTTGTAGTTTTTGCAGAGTTCGCCACATCAGGAACTCCAGCTTATGGTCTTCTAACCAAGACAACATTCTTAACCCTATGTGAGGAGGCAGTAGAGAGTATCGCCTCAAAGTGCAAGGGCATCGCTGCAATTGTGGGCACACCATACCTCACTGCAGAGGGTCCTATCAGCGCTGCGGCATACATCGACCCAGAGGGCAACATCGAGTACATCGGCAAGCGTCATGTGACTGCACGCCGCGAGATGGGTTACATCGTAGGTTCATCTATCGGCAGCCACTCTATCCGCCTTCATGGCGAGATACTCAATGTTGTTGTGGGCGACGACCTCAGCCACATCGAGGATATTGATGATGACATCGACATCATCATCTCTGTAAACGCTCGCCGCTATGGTAAGGGCATCCTATCACGCCGCTTTGACAAGGTTAGCCACATAGCATTTAGCGAGGGCAAGTCACTTATTATTGTTAACCAGGTTGGTGGTTCAGGCGACATTGTCTACGATGGCACATCTGGCGTACTCAATAGCGAGGGTCAGCTAACAATGATTCTCAAGAGTTTTGAGGAGGATATGCAGATATTCAACACTAAGGCTGAGAACAAATCTTTCGAGGTACCATTCACCTCGTACAAGGATCGCACCCGTATGATTTACGAGGCAGCATGTTTGGGTCTTCGTGACTATTTCCACAAGAATGGCTACCACAAGGCCTGTGTAGGTCTTTCAGGTGGTATCGACTCATCGGTTGTTGCATGCTTGGCTGTCGGTGCTTTGGGCAAGGAGAATGTACGAGTATTGCTAATGCCTTCGCCATTCACCCCTAACGACAGCGTCGAGGATGCTAAGGTTCTTGCAGAGAATCTCGGTGTGGAGTACAGCGTGCTTCCAATCATCGAGGCATACAACGCCATGGTTGGTACATTGCAGCCTGTAATTGGCGGTACTGAGTTTGATGCTACGGAGGAGAATATCCAGACCCGTATCCGCACAACCATGCTTATGGCTTTGCAGAACAAGACTGGCTACATGTTGCTTAACTCATCTAACAAGAGTGAGAACGCACTTGGCTGGTGTACGCTTTATGGTGACACTGCGGGCACATTCAGTCCTACAGGCGACCTATACAAGGGCGAAATTTACGACCTTGCACGCTACATCAATACGAAATTTGGAGATATCATCCCTGAGAATATCATCAACAAGGAGCCATCATCAGAGTTGCGCCCTAACCAGAAGGATAGCGACCACCTACCTCACTACGAGGTTATTGATGCCATCCTCTTCCGTATGATTGAGAAGAAGCAGCACCGCGAGGAGATTATCAACGCAGGTTTCGATTCTGAGGTTGTGGAGAAGATACACAAGATGGTTATGGAGAACGAGAAGAAGCGTTACCAGTTCCCACCTGTGTTGCGTCTATCACCTTGTGCATTCGGTCACGAGTGGCTTATGCCTTTGGTTAACCACTACTGCGACTAATACACAGACTACAAGATATCTGAGATATGTCATTAGCACGCGCAATTCTTGCAATACTCTTTCCGCCATTAGCAGTTCTTGATAAGGGCTGTGGCTCTGTGCTTATTGTCTTTGCACTCACGCTGTGCGGTTGGATACCTGGAACAATTGCGTCACTTATCATCCTCTCTAAATCGGATAACGCATAGAGCATGAGCACTATTCGACACGATGCCATTGTAGAGCGTATAGAGGGCGATAAGGTTATTGTGCGCGTCACAAAGATGGGTGCATGCGCAGGATGCCACGCTAAGGGAATATGTGGCGAGAGCGGCTCTGAGAGATTTATCGAGGTCCGCACTCCCTACGCCACAGAGTACCACGCCGGCGATAAGGTTGTAGTAGCCCTACTCAAGCCATCCATGGGTATGACCTCAATAGTTTGGGGATATGTCATGCCATTGATAGTGCTTCTTGCAACGCTGTTTGGTTGTAAGAGCTTTGGTTTGGAGGATGGTCCTTCAGCATTGGCATCGATAGTTGCAGTAGCCATATATTATGTGATACTGTATTTGACACGAAATATATTTGAACGAAAGATAGAATTTACAATTTTTAAGGAGTAATGAACACATTAGTACTGACAGTTCTAACACTTGGTGTGTTGGGTATTCTACTTGCTGTCATCCTCTATTTTGTGGCACAGAAGTTCCATGTCGAGGAGGATCCTCGCATTGATGATGTTGAGAAGATGTTGCCTGGCGCAAACTGTGGTGGTTGTGGCTTTGCAGGTTGCCGTGCGATGTCTGAAGCGTTGGTTACAAGAGATAATATTGCAACACTCTTCTGCCCTGTTGCTGGTGGTGACACAATGAAGTCTATTGCCAACTTTTTGGGTAAGGTTGCCCCAGACAAGGGCCCTATGGTTGCTACGATGCGTTGCGGTGGTAGCTGCGACAAGCGTCCTAAGGTAAACCACTATGATGGTGCATTGAACTGTGCTGTGGTAAACACCTTCTATGTTGGCGAGTCGGCATGTGCCTTTGGCTGTATCGGCTATGGTGACTGCGTGGATGCTTGTAAGTTTGATGCCTTGAAGCTCAACCCAGAGACAGGCCTTGTCGAGGTAGATGCAGATAAGTGTACTGCATGTGGTGCATGCGTTAAGGCATGTCCTAAGGGTCTTATCGAGCTACGAAAGAAGTGGCCTAAGAACCGCGCTATATATGTTGCATGTCGTTCTAAGAACCGTGGTGCCGTAGTAATGAAGGCGTGCAAGGCGGGATGTATCGGCTGTGGCAAGTGTGCTAAGGTGTGTGCCTTTGATGCTATCACTATCGAGAACGACTTGGCATATATCGACCACGAGAAGTGTAAGTTGTGCCGTAAGTGCGTGAACGAGTGTCCTACAGGCGCAATTAAGATTGTAAACATGGAGCCACTTCCAAAGGAGCCTAAGGTTGCTGTGGCTAAGAGCGAGAGTAAGGCGGAGGAAACAAAGTAATTTGAGATTATGAGAACATTTCCAATAGGCGGTATTCACCCTGCCGATAATAAGGAGTGGAGTAAGGATAAGGCTATCGAGACTTTGGAGCTACCAAACGAAGTGCGTATAGTCTTGACACAACATATTGGAGCTCCTGCAACACCAAAAGTTGCTAAGGGCGACAAGGTACTTACAGGTCAGCTTATTGCTGAGGCAGGAGGCTTTGTATCGGCAAACATCCACTCACCTATTTCTGGTACTGTGACAGCTATTGACTCTCTACCTAATGGTCAGGGTCAGCGTCAAAATATGATTGTCATTAAGCGCGAGGGCGACGAGTGGGTAGAGAGCATCGACAGAAGCCCTGAGCATAAGCGTGAGTGCAACCTTAGCCCAGCAGATATCATCGCAAAGATTAAGGATGCGGGTATCGTAGGTCTTGGTGGTGCGCAGTTCCCTGCACATGTTAAGTTATCTATCCCTGATGGACAGAAGGCTGAGGTATTGATTATCAATGGTGTGGAGTGTGAGCCATACCTAACCTCTGACTACCGCAATATGATTGAGCGCGGCGAGATGCTACTCACTGGTGTTGAGATTATCATGCGTGCCATTGGTGTTGAGCGTGCCGTTATCGGTGTTGAGAACAACAAGCCTGACGCCATTGCCCACCTCAACGATATCATCGCTAAGGAGAACTATCGCGGCATCGAGGTTATGCCTCTAAAGTTACGCTACCCTCAGGGTGGTGAGAAGCAGCTTATCGCAGCAGTTACTGGCCGCCAGGTACCTCCACCACCAGCACTTCCAATATCTGTTGGTGCTGTGGTGAGCAATGTATCATCTGCTATCGCTATCTATGAGGCTGTGCAGAAGAATAAGCCACTTATCGAGCGCGTGGTAACTGTTACGGGTAAGCACCTAAAATCTACACACAACTATATGGTGCGTTTCGGCACATCCGTAAGCACTCTTCTTGAGTTGGCGGGCGGCCTTCCTGAGGGCGATGTAAAGATTCTCAATGGTGGACCTATGATGGGTCGTACCATTGTTGAGATTGGATCGCCTGTGATTAAGGGTTGCTCAGGTATCACCGTACTCAGTGGCAGCGAGGCAGCACGCGGCAAGGAGATGTCTTGTATCAAGTGTGCGAAGTGCGTATCTGCATGTCCTATGGGACTTGAACCATACCTACTATCTAAGTTGGCGAAGTTGCAGAAGTGGGATATGGCCGAGGAGCACAACACCGTAGATTGTATCGAGTGTGGTTGTTGCTCATACACCTGTCCATCGAACCTACCACTATTGGATTATATCCGTGTAGGCAAGCAGACCGTGATGACCAATATACGCGCGCGCGCAGCTGCGAATAGATAATAAGTAGGCAGAGCTTAGTTAACGATAATAAAACGAGTTTATATATGGCAAACAGAATTTTTGCTTCAGCATCGCCACACATCCACGGAGGAGAGAGCACTCGCCGCATCATGGGTGATGTAGTGTTGGCACTGCTCCCAGCATTAGCAGTATCAACCTATATCCTCGGTCTAAGAGTCCTCTTTATCACTGCTGTGGCTGTTGCAAGCTGCGTGGTCTTTGAGTATCTCATCAACCGTCTCTTCCTTAAGCGCCGCACAACCATTGGCGACCTCTCTGCAGTGGTTACAGGCGTACTTCTTGCCTTTAACCTCCCTGTGGGTATTCCATGGTGGATTGTGGTTATCGGCGCACTTGTAGCTATCGGCATCGGTAAGATGACATTCGGTGGCTTGGGTTGCAACCCGTTCAACCCTGCGCTCACGGGTCGTATTTTCCTACTTATCGCCTACCCTGTACAGATGACCGACTGGACAACAGGCGTGCCAGATGCACTGTCAGGCTCAACACTTCTTGCGAATGTTAAGTACAACACATCACTACTCTCGGAGGTTGACTTCCTACAGATGCTTGGCGGTCACATGAATGGCTCTATGGGTGAGATTGGTGCTTTGGCACTTATCCTCGGTGGTATATACCTTCTATGGCGTAAGGTTATCTCATGGCATATCCCTGTAGCTATCCTTGGCACTATGGCAATCTTTGCTTCGTGCGTAGGTCTTGGCAAGGGCGGTGCTCTTGTATGGGAGCTTCCACTATTCCACATCCTTGCGGGTGGTGCTTTGTTGGGTGCTATATACATGGCTACAGACTACTCTACATCGCCTATGACACACAAGGGCATGATAATCTATGGTGTGGGCATCGGTCTGCTAACTATGATTATCCGCTTGTGGGGTGCATATCCTGAGGGTATGTCGTTCGCAATCTTCATTATGAACGCAGCGACACCACTTATCAATAAGTATTGTCGTCCAAAACGCTTCGGCACTAAATAATCGGAGGTATGAAGAGTACACTTAAGAATATGGTCATCGTGCTGTTCTCGATAACAGCGATATCTGCACTCCTTGTAGCCTTGGTAAATGACATGACCAAGGAGGCTATCGCACTTAGCCAGCAGCAGACCAAGAATTTAGCAAAGTTCATAGTTCTCGACACCACAGCCGAGGAGGCGCGCGTGGAGCGAGATACTACTATAAACATCGGTGATTTAGCCGTTACAGCGAGCACCGTAGTGCGTCATAGCGATAGCTCAATCATCGGCTACGCTGTCGAGGCACCAAGCATCACTAAGAGTGGTTATGCCGATCGCATAATCCTTATGGTAGGCTTCATCGAGCAGAATGGCGAGGCAATCATCAATGGTGTAGAGGTACTCTCACAGAAGGAGACCCCTGGCCTTGGTGCTAATATGACAAAGGCTGACAATAGCCTTATTCGTAGCATCGCTAAGCGTAACCCTGCCGAGTTGAAGTACTATGTAAGCAAGGAGGGTGGCTCTTTTGATGCCCTCACTGGCTCGACAATATCATCGCGTGCCTATGCTAATGCCGTAGAGACAGCATACGCTGGCTACCTCTGGGCTACAGGCCGTCTTGATACAAGCGATAATGCAGTGAATGCCGCAGTGTCAGGAGCTACAGCTACCGGTGCTACCCTACCATACGAAAATAATGCAGAGCCAGAGGCTCAGAAAGGAGAGATAGATAATGAGTAAGCTTCAGATTATATCAAAGGGCATCCTCAAGGAGAACCCTACATTTGTCCTCATCCTTGGTATGTGCCCAACATTGGGTGTTACATCATCGGCGATAAATGGTATGGGTATGGGTGTAGCTACTATGGCTGTGCTCATCATGTCAAATATCGTTATCTCGCTTATCAAGAACCTCATCCCTGGCAAGGTGCGTATTCCAGCATTTATCGTGGTTATCGCCTCGTTCGTAACCATGATTGAGATGCTTATGCAGGCCTATGTGCCATCGCTCTACGCCTCATTGGGTGTATTTATTCCACTTATCGTGGTTAACTGCATCATCCTTGGTCGTGCCGAGGCCTTCGCATCAAAGAATAGTGTTGTAGACTCTGCCCTTGATGGTATAGGTATCGGCTTGGGCTTTACCCTATCACTAACTGTTATAGGTGCAGTACGCGAGGTACTCGGCGCTGGCTCTATCTTCGGCTACACATTCGCTGATGGCGTTATGCCACTACTCTTTATCCTTGCACCTGGAGGTTTCATCGTGCTTGGCTACCTAATGGTATTGTTTAACAAAGTTGCAAAACGATAAATATTATGAATATACTTATTGCAGAGAATATCTCAAGCGAGGTGCTTAATGGCTTCGCTACAGGTAGCGTCAGCGTTCAGGCTATCACCCTCTTCGCCATAGTTATCGGTGCTATCTTTGTTAATAATGTGGTGTTGTCGCAGTTCCTCGGTATCTGTCCATTCCTTGGTGTATCATCAAAGGTAGACACATCCCTCGGCATGGGTATGGCTGTAACCTTCGTTATGGCACTATCTGCTGTTGTTACATGGGCTATACAGAACTATATCCTCGTGCCTTTTGGCATCGAGTATATGCAGACTATCACCTTTATCCTTGTTATCGCTGCGTTGGTGCAGATGGTCGAAATCGTACTTAAGAAGATGTCTCCAGCGCTATATCAGGCTCTCGGTATCTTCCTTCCACTTATCACCACAAACTGCGCAGTGTTGGGTGTGGCTATCATCGCTATCCAGAAGGATTTTGATCTACTCACAACCGTTATCTACTCAGTATCAACAGCCATAGGCTTCGCCTTAGCATTGGTATTGTTCGCAGGTATCCGTGAGCGATTAGAGGTTGAGGATACACCTCAGGGTATGCGTGGTGTACCTATTGCCCTAATCACCGCAGGTCTCCTTGCAATGGCATTTATGGGTTTTGCGAATGTGGTACCACTCCCATAATTTTTAATGATAAGGCAGACATCTACTGCCGCTAACAAAAAGTCCCGACAATGAGCAGTACGCCAAGTACAGCCCATCGTCGGGATTTTTGTCGAGCGTTGTATCTGCAGCCTTCTAATTAAAAATTAGAACCTCACTTGTGATAAGCCGTAACTAACAGCACTTCCCTAAAAGTAAATCACCCAAGGCTTGTACTAATTGTACTATCCTTGGGTGATCTCTTTTGTGATGTGCCACATCTTACAACTTCTGACAAGAAATTGGGGTGTGGGGCTAATTAGGTTGTGCTTAGGGAGATTGGTGAATTTAGGGAGATTAAGGAGATTAGCAATGTTGCATACTCCCTACACTAAATTCCTTAACTTCCCTAAGTTCCTTAAACTCCCCTCTCGCTCTAAATATCCATCGATCCGAAAATAACAGGCGAACTCAATCTACACGATACCGCCTTGCCATTCTTCATGCCGGGGGTCCAGCGGGGCGAGCTCAACATAACGCGCGTAATCTCATCCTCGAACGACTTGTGAGCCGTACCCTTGATGCACTCTATCTCCATAATCGCCACATAACCAGCGCTATCGACCTTAAACTTTACGAGATAGTGTGCTGCGATGTTTTTGTCGCGGAGCTGCTCGGGGTAGCGTAGGTTCTCATACAACCAACTATTGAAGGCCTCGGTGCTTGTATTCATAAATATGGGCAGCGTGTCTGGAGTATTCTCGATGTTCTTGTCAAGCGAGTTTGTTCGAATAATAACCACACCATCCTCCACATTGCCATAATCCTTATAGTAGGAGTACATATCTGCTTGCTTGGAGAATGTCACATCCTTAATATCTTCAACAGACAACTCTCGAACCTCTTCAGGAGTAGCTGGAGCGCCATCTATAATATAAATAGGGCGCTTATCAGATACTTTCGAAGTCTCAGGACCAAATGACATAACTAAGATGTTTCCATCCACCTCTCCGCTAAACTTAATACTATCAGAAGTTGCGAGCCTAAATGTAACAGGCAGGGTTAGCACATGAGATACGGCGTAACCATTATTAAAAGCGGGTGTCCAACGGGGTGAGGAACTGATAACACGCTTCACCTCTTCGCCAAAGATGTCGGGATAGTCAGACTTCAATATACGGATTTTATCATAATCGACATATCCGTGTCGGTCAACTACAAACTGTGCCACAACATCATCTTGAAGAATAGTATTCTCGGGATATCGAATATTCTGCATAACCCATTCGCGAAAAGCAACGATGTCGCCACCCATAAACTGAGGCATAACATCTGCACAAATGAATGGCATATCCTCCTCCTCTGCATCTTTTAGTGTGATGACAATAACCCCATTTGAAGTATCGCCGAGGTGTTCGAACGCCTTTATATCCCTTTTATTTTTAAGCACAGTCATAGACTCCAAATCATTTCCCAATTGCTTAACAACATCGATCGTAACAACCTTACCATTTATAATGTACAAAGGTTGCTGTACTACGCTATTAGCAGATGTAGCAACGGCTATAAATAGCACTACAATAGTCATTAACAAGTGTCTCATAATCTCTCTTTGCTTTAATGTTTAGTAATAGTTAACTTAAAAAGAGCTCTTATTTCTACCGCAAAGATAGATGAGAAATTAGCTATTGCCTAATTTTTAAGGTTAAAGAGTGTTAAGAGAAATGTTAAATAGTGTTAAGTTGGTTGATGCGTGCGATATTTTATCTACCTTTGTAGTAACAGATATGCAGTTATGAGAGAGCAGAGCTTCAAAATAGTATCCTTATTAGTGGTCTTGGCCTTAGCACTACTTGTCGCTGTAGAGGCTATGTGGAGCGTACGCACCTATCGCAACATGCGTAATAGTTACGAACAGCAGATATGTAGCATCTTGGAAGAAGCCACATGGAAATATGCAACCAACTCCATGAATGGCGATGCAGCAATCAACATAGGCAATATTTCAAGATTTCACACATTTGTAGGAGAAGGCCTACGCACATCAGGATTAGCTACAGACTTCCGTGTCGAAGTTCTATCAACAACCAATGCCGACGACATTATGATAATGTCTATGGGCGAGTTACCTGCAAATGAGGATATTATCTCGGTAGACAAGAGGCTAACACCTCTTATTCTGCGTCTTAAAGTTACAGACCCCCATTCCGCTATCCTTGGCAATATGAAGCGCATGATTATCATGCAGGGGCTATCTGTACTCCTCCTTATCATAGCCTTTTCATATCTGCTACACACCTTGTTTCGCGCTAAAGAGGTTGACCGCATACGCCGCGACCTCACGCACAACATAACACATGAATTAAAGACCCCCATAGCCGCAGCACAGGCAGCAACAGAGGCACTACTCACCATGCCCAACATAACCAACGATCCTATCGCGCGTAACGAGTATATAAATATCTCACTCAGCGAACTTCGCCGCCTTAGTGGCATGGTCGAGGAGATTTTGCGTACCTCAACCGAGGAGTTTACCACAGCAGAGCTACACATCGAGGAGTGCGATATTCGGAGTATCGTAAGTGATGTTCGCTCATCACTCAACCTGCGCTACTCAACACGCGAAATTACATGGAACATAAATATCGAAGAGAGCTGTGCCGTTGTTGCCGATGGCTTTCATCTTAGGGGTATAATATCGGCCGTAGTGGATAACGCTATCAAGTACTCGGAGGATAGGCCAATGATTACCATAGGGGCGATGACACGAAGCGGCTATACCTATATAATAATAGAGGATCAAGGCATCGGCATCCCCGATAGCGAGCAAAAGCGCATATTCGATAAATTCTATCGTGTAACCAAGGGTGATAAATACACTACATCGGGATATGGCTTAGGACTATTCTACGCCCAGAGCATCGTGGGACGACATCATGGCAGCATCACAGTAGAGTCAACATTGGGCAAAGGCTCGCGCTTCACTATAAAACTTCCACGCTATGGTAGGTAAACGAATACTTATTGTTGAGGATGAGGCGACACTCGGCAGGGTGCTTGGTGACGCACTGCGTTGCGCAGGATACGATGTGGCACTCGCTACGGATGGCATCGAGGGACTCGAAATGTTCCGTGAGCAGCATGCCGACCTTGTCATTGCCGATATTATGATGCCCCGTATGGATGGTCTAAGCATGGTGGAGGAGATACGCAAGATAGATAGCCGTGTCGAGGTGCTCTTCCTCTCTGCACGCAGTGGCGCAGAGGATGTCGTGGAGGGATTCCGCCGCGGTGGCAATGACTACCTGCGTAAACCCTTCTCTTTGGACGAGCTTCTTGTGCGCGTCACGGCACTCTTGGCTCGCCATCCTGAGGATAGTAATAACACGATTATCGATATAGGTAACTACCGCCTTAATAGCAGACTATGGACACTAAGCCTCAATGGCACAACTCGCAAAATTACTGCCCGCGAGTCTGCCATACTTGCAACATTAGCACGCCATAAAGGGGATATCGTCACCACCACGGAGCTCCTCACCGAGTTCTGGGGCGATGATGGTTACTATAACCTCCGCTCGCTCAATGTCTTCATATCGCGTCTAAGGGGCTACCTGCGTGACGATAAACGCATAGAGATACAATCAGTTCGCAGCATGGGCTACCGCATGGTTATTAGTAGGGAGTAGGGGTCTTTAGGACTCAGCCAACTAAAAGTGTAAATCATGGGTGACACCATAAATGATTTTGCAACTATATCGAGTTGCTATTTTAATACTCCATAATCGGACTATTTACAAATAAAGGGGCTGACTAAAGTAAATTAGCCAACCCTCGAACTAAAGTGACCCCAAAAGTTTGGACAAAATACTTTTGGGGTCACTTCAAAATCAGACTTGTAATCTTAGGTTATCTCCTATTTAACTATATTGAAAGGAATATAGATCGAACCATTATACTCATCATCACTTAGGCGCACGCCATTAAGATAGGCGCTACGCGTAAATGTGTAGCCGAAGTTATGCTCGCTATCGTTGCGATACTCGGCATCATAGGTGTAGTCATTCGAAAAGGCAAGAGTGTCTGTAGTTCCATCACCCCAAACAATATCTACGCTACACATTTCACACTTTTCAAGAACACCCCACTCACCAATCTTTATGTATGCCTCGTTGTTTGAATCAATAGCATACCATATCTCGCCGAAAATAGCTAAGTACTCCAATGGCTGAGCATCATCCTGATTGCGAATAGCATACTCCTCTCCATTATATTTAATTACAATATTAGATAGGTCGTAGCTATCGGCAAAATCCTGGTCAAGAAGATTGCGACCCTCCTCATCATGAAGATATACATTCATAATAATAGGCATCCAATCAACAATAATATCATCTGGCACAGTTTTATAGATTGTATAGCCTATATTGCGGCTTTTACCATCATATGTAGTGTTCTTCTCGCCATTGATATATGCCTGGCGATAGAAGGTATAGCCCCAGTCCTTATCAGCATCATTGGCATACTTGTCATTGACACTATAATCGTTAGTGTAGGCAATAACATCGGTAGTACCATCGCCCCATAGAATCTCCACCTCACGCATCTCACACTTCTCAGTTGCATTAAACTCGCTTATCTCCAAGTATTGCATGCCATTGACACCACCGATAAATATCTTACCAAAATGCGCTCTGTAGGCTAATGTCTGTGGGCTGTTAGGGTCAGTAACACGATACACCTTACCCTCATACTTAATCGCAATATTCGAGGGATCATAGTAATTCTCATTCTCAGGATCTAGGAGGTTATTACCGTTGTCATCCATCAAAAATACTTGAAGTGTGATTGGCGCCCAATCAATCATAGGTCCCTCTATCACATGATCTCCAAAAAAAGGGATCTTATCGCAAGAGAGCGATATTAGCGATAGAAACATCGCAGTAATAAAGAAATACTTTTTCATAGCCGTAGAATTAATTAATGGTTGTAGAATTAATTATATGATTAGACTTATCAATATCGACTATTGCAAAGTTAGAGATTTATTTTGATAAAAACAAATTTTAAATTAAACAATTTACCCCCCCCTAACAATTTTTGAACACCGCTAATTATTAGGTAGTTACAAGATTTCCAAGGAGAAATATTTATTTATAGAGATCGATTATTTGGGGCAGTATGGGTATAAGTTTTGATGTATTCTTAAGGGGCTAGATAAGTTCTAATGAATAGAATATTGCGACAAAACTATATAAGAACAGATATGACCTCATAAAAAACCATTAGAACCCACTCTAATGCGACTGCCAAAGTGCATGACAATTTCTTGTTAAAGTGGTGTAGTAGTTGTATATCGCAAAAATATCCCACCTGGGATAGTACCGAAGTACAGCCCAAGTGGGATAGATTTTTTGTGATATGCCGCAGATTGCGGTTTTTCACAACAAACAATTTTTGATTTTAGTGAGACAGATTTTGATTTTCGCAAAAAGAAATTCCACGGGATAGTACCGAGGTACAGCCCGTGGAATTTTGTTTGTGAAGGACTAAAGATGTCCTCTAAAATCGAAAAGAGATTAGATGATACCCTGCTCAAGCATAGCCTGTGCTACCTTCATGAAACCTGCGATGTTAGCACCCTTAACATAGTTGATAGAGCCATCAGCCTGTGTACCGAACTTAACGCAAGCCTCGTGGATAGACTTCATGATGAAGTGGAGCTTCTCGTCAACCTCCTCACCTGCCCAAGAGATGTGCATACAGTTCTGAGTCATCTCAAGACCTGAAGTTGCTACACCACCTGCGTTAACAGCCTTACCTGGAGCGAATAGGATACCTGCCTCCTGGAATGCCTTGATAGCCTCTGGAGTACAACCCATGTTAGAAACCTCAGCGCAGCACCATGTACCGTTAGCCAAAAGCTCCTTAGCATCAGCCTCGTTCAACTCGTTCTGGAATGC
>JAFYRL010000002.1 GCA_017546975.1 Alistipes sp. | reverse complement strand
TGGGTGATAACAGGTTCTTCGGCCTGTGGCTTGGGCTGAGTCTGCGGTGCATTCTGAGTATTAGGCACATGACTCTTTATCGAGGTCACCTCTGTAAACTGGTATGACTCGGTGTGTCCCTTAGCCAGATCGGTATTACCCATCATCACGGGAATACCACTCTCCTCCTCCTGTAAGGGAGCTCGCATAGCAAGCGTCACAAGGAGCAGTATCACGAGGGCATGTACGGCGAGGGTTACCGAAAGTCCTACTATTTGACTTTTCTCTATCTTCAACGTTTCTTCTTTTTATCTGGTTTGCGGGTAGCCAATACCATCTTAAATTGGTTTTCATTGGCTATGTTCAATACATTAACAATCTCACGATAAGGCACACGCTCATCGGCATAGAGCGCAACATACATCTCAGGCTGCTTCTGCGCACACTCCTGCAAGAAAGCCGCCAACTCCTCGAGTTCGATGGGCATTTCATCATCATTACCAAAGGCAGCATAGTAGTTGAGATCCTTATCGATAATCACTCGCGTAAGGGGCTTGGCAGAGGTCTGCTGCTTGCCTTGCGGGAGCAGTACCTTGATAGCATTGGGAGTCACCATCGTAGAGGTGATCATGAAGAATATCAACAAGAGGAAGATGATATCCGTCATCGAAGCCATGCTAAAGGAGGGCGATATTTTATTTCTTCGTTTTAGACTCACGGCAATATGAATTGAAAATTAAACAATGAGAATCGAATAGAGGAAATTCCTTCCTTTAATTCTTCAAATCCATAAATGAAAGAGTCTGAGCCTCCAACACATTGGCTACATCGTTAACACGTGACACCAAGTAGTTGTAAGCAAACATAGCGATGATACCTACGATAAGACCACCTACAGTAGTAATCATAGCCTCATAGATACCACTTGACAGCAGTGTAATATCAATATTATTTCCTGCGTTAGCCATTTCCCAGAAAGCCTTTACCATACCAAGAACAGTTCCCAAGAAACCAATCATAGGAGCACCAGAAGAGATGGTAGCCATTACAGACAGACCTTGCTCGATCTTTGCCACTTCGAGGTTACCTGCATTCTCCAATGCTGCCTGTACCTCAGATGCAGGACGATCGATACGATCAAGTCCCTTCTCAATCATGTTTGACACAGGGCTATTAGTCATGCGGCAGTAGTTGATAGCTGACTTCAACTCGTTTGTCTTCACGTAGTCACGAATACGGTCCATAAATACGGGATCAACCTTACTAGCCTTGCGAATCACCATCAGACGCTCCACAAATATATAGACACAGATTACTGACAACAGCGCAAGGATTACCATAATCCATCCGCCCTTAGTAGCCATATCCCACAGATTCATCTCAGTTGCCGTCTCAACCACTTCGGTGAGTACGGGATTCTCGGCCATTTCGTTCACGGCCTGTTGTGCTTGTAAAAATAACATTTTCTTAATCTTCTATTTAACTATTAATTATTTCGATTTCTTCAGACACTCTTTGTAACGCTTTATCGTCTCGGAGATACCCAGATAAAGGGCGTCACAAATGAGAGCATGGCCTATAGACACCTCATCGAGATGAGGTACACACTCTGCAAAGTAGGCCAAATTCTCCAAACTAAGATCATGACCAGCATTCAAGCCCAAGCCTGCCTTGCGAGCCGCCGCAGCTGCAACGACATAGGGCGCCACCGCCTCTTCACGATTGGCCGCATAACCAGCCGCATAAGGTTCGGTATAGAGTTCTACACGATCGGCACCAGCCTTAGCAGCATACTCAATCATCTTCACATCGGGATCGACAAAGATAGAGGTGCGAATACCCGCCTCACTGAAAGTCGCTACTACCTCGGTAAGAAACTCTTGGTTTGCCACAGTATCCCATCCATGATTT
>JAFYRL010000041.1 GCA_017546975.1 Alistipes sp. | reverse complement strand
ATATTTCGGTTGCTTTTGTGTCTATTTCGGCATCTATCTTATCTTTCCTCGGTTGCTATGCCCGCATAGCGCCCTCGAAAAAGATAAGAAATCTGTTCGAAATATCCAACAAAATAAACTCGACCTAATTTATAGAACCTCCCTGTATATAAAGACTACTCTGCAACTATTTTCTCACCATACATTTTGGCGTACTCATAATCCTCCTCGGTAAAGGTGTAGCCATACTCCCAGTACCATTTCTTTTTTTTGCCCAAGTAGGAGTAATTATTTACATCTACCAAATATTCCAAAGACTCATTTACGTTACATGTTATAGAGTATTCATCATCCCATACTACTGTTATTGTTCTTGGTATTGCATGCAATAACATATCCTCTGCATCACTCTTATCAACATTCCCACCATGATTGCCTTCTGAAATTCCACCCAAATTCGATTTTCCTGGTAATATCTCGACATATTCGTAGTATTTATTATCTGTCATTAGCACTATGTGATGCTCGGTGTCATTCGTGTATCTCACCCCAACACCATATAGATAGTCTGCAACTGCTATGCACGATGTTAACAATGCCATTGTCAATATCGCAAATAATAATTTATTAATTGAACACATATTTCACTTATGCTATACAAACTATACAATGTGTGGTATTCTAACGACAATGTTTGAAATACCTCATACGCTTTCTTGTGTGATGCTAAAGCATTATTAAATAAACACTCGCTTCCATATATATCACCCATAGTACGATACACCAAACCCAATAGGCGAGGATTATCGTAATATTGCAAAGATCTCTCTGCCTCAATTAGGGCATACATAGACTCTGCGTTTTTGCTGAGATTATACATAACACAGCCATGCTGGTACATAGCACGAGCGCGCTCTTCGTGGTTGTCACTATAGTAATAGTAGTCAAAGAGTGGGCGTGTGAGACTATCGCACTCTATGTCCATTTGGCTATAGTACAGTGCCTCGCTATATGCAAGACGATAGCGTGCCTTATCTTGTTTGCCGTGGACGCGCTTAGCGTTGACAGACTCAATAAGTAGCAATGCAGAATCGGGCTGCTCATAGGCCAAAGATGCTGAACGATCAATGAGTTCTAAAGTTCGCTCAGGTGTACGACAGCCAATTGCAAGAAGCAGTGATACAATAGTGATGATATAGATACGGATTTTCATGGCGAATTATGTTGTCCTACTCAAATATACTGAACTCCTCGTTGTAGAAGTCGCTGCGCATATCGAGAAAGTCCATCACGCTATGGAATACATGGTAGTGGCCCGCCTCCTCAATATCTTTGAGTTTGCGGCTGCTGCCGTTCCACACGATAAAAGGTATCTCTATCTGCTCCTTAGGTGCCATGGATGCCGCTACCATGCCGTGCATATATACACCGCCTTCGCCAAGGCTCTCACCATGGTCTGAGATATAGAGCATTGAGCATGTGCGGTCCTTAACGCCTCGCAATATGTTGATTACCGAGTGCAGTAGGTAGTCGGTATAGAGTATCGTATTGTCGTAAGCATTGATAAGCTCGGCTCTGTCGGCCTTAGCCATCTCTACGGTGTTGCACACGGGGATAAACTGCTCAAACTCCGCAGGGTACTTCTTATTGTATGTAGGGCCATGGCTAGTGCTTGTATGGATTACGATAAGGAGCTTATTGCTTGTCGAAGCCTCTATCTCGGCACGCAGATTCTCAACTAAGATGCCGTCATATCGGCCGTCAGCATCGGGGTGTAGCTCTCTTAGGCGTGCCACATTCCTATATTTCTCGATATGTAGGGGTGGCTCGCCCCAGTTTGCGGTGCGCCACACAACATCCACACCATTGCGATACATGTAGTTTGGTAATATCTCGTATAGCTCCTTGACGCGCTTATGGTCAAGGATAGCCTTAACGGCCTGTGTCGTTGAGGTCGCTGAGGCGCGCGCCTTATATGTTGTGACGCTGTCGCGCTTAAGTAGAGGGTTGGTCTCTCTGTTGTAGCCATAGAGAGAGAAGTTCTCGCTGCGTGCCGACTCACCGATAACCAAGACCATAAGCTGAGGCTCCTCCGAGGTGAACTCTGCATCGGGGAGGCGTATCTCCTCGCGGTTAAGCATCTTTTGCTTATGGAAGTGGCGTGCGCTATTTGCGATATATGACCAAGGGAGTATCAGTGCGCCAATCTTTGTGGCGTTACGGTCAATCCAAAGAACATTGTTGATATTTACAACTGCCAAGAGTATGATGCCGAGGAGTGATGCACCCACGCTCTTTGCTAAGTTTAGCCATGTGCCATACTCCACCTTGCGACATAGAACATATATAGCTGGTACTATGCCGAGGAGGATTAGGTATAAGAACATATCCACTGATACGAAGCCTGAGGCCTCTGATACGCGTGTATTAAAGAGATTGCCCATAACATCGCGCGTAAGTAGCACCTCGTATGTATTTACGAAGTATAGCGCTGCACCATTAGCCACAAATGATAGGGCTATGATGATGCGACCCACCATGCGTAGCAGACGCATAAAGAGCATGGTGAACATGAAGTTGAATACGATGATAAGCAGAGCAAAACTTGTGATGATAACAGCGCCGCTACCCTCGACATTATCTGCCACATATCCAAATAGTGGCTTATGATATGCTATGAGTGTAAAGAGGCTTACAACAGCACTGAACCATACAACACTTAGTGGTCGCTTAAACCACGCCTTAATCACATTTATCTTCTCCATCTTCTCAAAATTTTTGTGTAACAAAATAGTACTATACCGAGCAGTGTTACAACGATGATGTTATATAACGCCGTAGCCAATATATTTGGTTTGTAGAATACTCTATCTGCTGGTGATGCCATTGTGGTGCTGTCGTAGCGCGCAAAGGCGTTAGTCATGATTATCAGACTATCGGGGTATGACACCACAAGGCGCGCATAGGTATCCTTTGCCTGCATAGGGTAGGCTATGGTGTCGCTATGCATCACACGGCTAAGTAGGGTGTGGTTTTGGCCGATAACCCTAATCTGCTCGGCAGGTGCGGATAGCTTCATGTATATGGTATCTCCCCGTAGGCCGATGTTTGTTATTTGTGGTAGCTCGCTATTTTTTTGACGCTTCACCTCCCAATCACCTGCACCATAATCGGGTACGCGCATAGAGTAGAAGCATCCACTTCGGAGCGTTGCGATGATATCCTCCTTAGTGCAACTTTCTGCGCCGAGAAGAGTACATCTTACGGCAAAGCGTCTCGACCTGTCGGGGTAGTGTAGGTCATCGTTGAGTGTGGCAAATGAGTAGCGCCCTGCGCTCAATGCCCAGTCCCAATGGTGATTTTCGAGGTAGGCATTGTATCCCGATAGCTCCATGATGTCGTAACCCGCCAAGCGGCTGAGTTTTGCACTGTCGAGAAGTGCAGAGCGTGATGGATGATTTAACTGTAATAGCTCGCTATCTTTTGCTAATATATCAAGTTGCCACTGTGCCTGTGATGCGAATATAGGATATAAGGCGTCAAATGGCATAACGCGCTCAGTGCCAATAGTTAATTTATGGAAATTGCGTAGATTGTAACCATGCTCATAGAGCCTGATATCCTGCTCTTTTGAGGGGTGTGGAGTTATCTTATTATGGTTGGATATGCCTACTATCTCGTAGCCAAAATCTTGATATTTTGCCCATATCTCCTCGGCGCTAAAGTCGCACTCGTTGAGTGGCCCATCTACCTTTGTGTGGGTGTGCAAGCTTGTGCGCTTCCACTCAGTATTAGGGCTGAAATTGGCATAAGGGTTGAATATGTCATCACCCGAAAATGGCTCTGCGGGGGCAAAGTCATAACATAGCGATATGCTTGTTGCCAATATCGCCACCACGATAATTGCTATAAGAGAGACGAAACCCCTCCAAATCCACTTAGATATCTGAGCTAATAACCTCATTTGTAAAATATGTTATGTGATGTTATGACTTCAATAACTTACAAAGATATACAAAAGTATTGACTTAATGCAATGTGGAGAGGTAAATTTTATGTAAGCAGGTGCTATGATGGTATGAAAAGTGGATAGGTTTTATGGTTTTAGAGGTGAGTTGAAAAATCACAAAGTAAATATCTAAGCAGCTTGAGTATGGTGTTTAGGTAATTATGCATATTTCGTCTATTTGTGCTTTGCAACTTAGCGAAAATTTGCTATATTTGCACAACTATATATATAGCTAAATGGGCTAAAACGATGCAGGTAATTGTAATCGTCTGATTCAGAGGTTGTTGAGTTGCAGAGGTCGTGGGTCTAAAGTAGCGTTGCTATCCCTGTTTGGGGTGCGTATATATGAAATATATAGATTGAAAATTATAGATTAAATTATAATTATTTTAATTAACTAAATTTTATTAACTATGAAAGCAAGATTTTTTGCAATCGCTGCCTTGGTGCTTGGTTTGGCATCATGTCAGAAGGACTTCGCTCCTGAGGCTAACTCAGCTGGTGAGGTT
>JAFYRL010000040.1 GCA_017546975.1 Alistipes sp. | reverse complement strand
TGATCTGACCCCAAAAGATTGGACGGATTATTAAATAGATTTATTGGTAAAGAGTTCGGTATTGCACCGGACTCTTTCCGTTTAATTTTAGTTTAATACGGTCGTTATTGTAGTAGTTAATATACTTTCGTAGCTCACGCTTGAAAACTTCCATATCCGAAAACTCTTGCAAATATAGCAATTCCGTTTTCATAATACCAAAAAAGTTTTCCATCACAGCATTATCCAAGCAATTCCCTTTGCGTGACATACTTTGTGTAATGCCATACTTTTTTAGTGTTTGCTGGTACTGCATATGCTGATAGTGCCACCCCTGATCCGAGTGCAGCAATATACCATCAGTATTCCTAATCTTACGCTTTGCCGAGTACATCATATCCATCACCATCTTCAAATCAGGCCTATCTGATATGGTGTAGGCTATAATCTCACCATTAAACATATCTATAATCGGAGATAGATATGCCTTGCGGTCAGCCACCTTAAACTCCGTAACATCGGTTGCCCACTTCTGGTTAGGTCGTGATGCCTCAAACTCACGATTGAGGATGTTAGGAGCTGTCTTGCCCACCTCGCCACGATACGAGCGATACTTCACTCTGCGTATCTGCGATTTAAGGCTCATTTCCTGCATTAGTCGCTGCACAGTCTTGTGATTAAGAGTATAACCCTCGTTGCGTAGTTGCTGATACACACGACGATAGCCGTAGCGTTTGCCGTGCATAGCAAATATCTCGCTGATACGCTTGCGTATATCAGCATACTTATCCTCTCGTTGCTTTGAGGTGTGATAGTAGTAAGTGGAATGTGCCATCCCTTTGACCTGCAAAAGCTTTTGCAGGTCAAAGCTACTTTGCCTTAGTTCTTTGATGGCTTCTGCCCAATCTCTCGTAAGCGGGTTTCTCTCTCCTCGACTAAGGCTTTCACTTTTTTTAGCAGAGCATTCTCCGTTCTGAGATATTCATTCTCTTCTCTCAAACGCTCAAGCTCTGTCATTTCTTCTGGTTTCTTCTTTCGTGGTCTTCCCATACCTGGTGGTCGTCCTCGCTTCTTAGTTGTGAGTAGTGCATCTATACCTTGTTCTTTAGCAATCTTTAACCAGACACCAAGACGTACTATGCTGACTTCAAATTTGAGCGAAGCTTCCCTCAAAGGTAAATGATTTTTTATAATATCAGAAATAATATGATACTTTAATTCTGGCGTTGCCTCAAATCGCACCTTTTGTTGTAATGATGAATTGCCATTGAGTAGATATAATTCTCGTGTACGACTCAGTTGTTCAGAATTGATACCGAATCTTTTGTGAATGTAATGAATAGAGTAGCCATTGTCAAGCATTCTCATATATTTGAGCAATGCTGCGTAATCGTGTTTTTTGCGCATAAAGAAACCCCAAAAGTTTTTTGTCTAAACTTTTGGGGTCACTTCACTTGTATGTCCCATTCGCCAGTTTTCGTGTCAGAGCCAAATATAATCCCATCTGACGAGAAATTTGTTGTGCAGATGGGGAGATTATAGTTATGAACTGAGAAGTGAGAAGTGCGGTGTCTGCGAAGCATGTTTATAAATTACAACTTGCGCGAAGCGCACCTTACCTATCACTTTTCACTTTTCAGTTTTCACTTTATAATTAGTACATAACTCCAGATAGAAACAATCCGCATGCAGGTGCACCGGCGCTACAGCGCGATAGATCCTTTGAGAGGATTATATCTTCGAACTCAGCAACGCTATACTTGCCGCGGCCAACATCTACCAATGTGCCAACGATGGCGCGCACCATATTTCTTAGAAAGCGATCGGCGCGGATAGTGAAGCGTAATGTGCCGTCGCTCTCCACGACCCATTCTGCGTGGTTGATATGGCAGATATTGGTCTTATTATTTGAGTTTAGCTTTGCAAACGAGGTGAAGTCTTCATATTCGAGAAGCTTCTTTGCTGCCTCATTCATCCTATCTACATTGATATCTGCCGTAAAGTGCCATGCAGAGTAGCGGCGGAAGGGTGACTTATGTGGCGTTAGGAAGTAGGTGTACTCCCTCTCCTTAGCATCAAAGCGTGCATGTAGCGTGGGCTCTACCTCGTAGATGCTTATAATGGCTATATCTGCAGGTAGCACCTTGTTTAGCTTATAGCAGAGCTGATGGCACTCTATCTCCTTGTCGCTATCGAAGTGCGCAATGTAAAATGAGGCATTAACACCAGTGTCGGTACGACCCGCACCGACAATCTCGGTAGGTACACGCAGAAGCATCGAGAGTTTCTCCTCGATTGTACCCTCCACCGTCACAGCATCGGGCTGTCGCTGCCAGCCGAAGTACGCCGTGCCGTCGTATTGTAGTTCGATGAAGTAGCGCATAAAGCATTTTACTAACGGCAATTAAGGGTAATTAAGGGTTATTAGGGGTTTTTAAGGAGAGATAACAAACCTTTAATTGCCCTTAATAACCTTTAATCACCCTTAAATACCTTTATACACCTTTAAGTTTACATATGGATAGCGCAACCCAATGCATCCTCTGCAGCCTCCATAACAGCCTCATGCATAGATGGATGTGCGTGGATAGTGCGAGCAATGCGGTGAGCATTTACGCCCAAGACCTTGGCAAGTGTAGGCTCACCAATCATCTCGGTAACATTGTGACCCACGAAGTGCGCACCAAGGAGCTTCTCCTCAGCATCGAAGATAAGTTTAACATGACCATCACGCTCGCCGGCAGCTGTAGCCTTGCCTGACGCTGTATATGGGAACTTACCAACCTTATACTCGATGCCCTGAGCCTTAACCTGAGCCTCAGTCATACCTACAGATGCAACCTCAGGTGATGTGAAGATGCATGATGGAATAGTTGAGTAGTCAACAGCCTCTGGGTTAAGTCCGCAGATATGCTCAACAGCATGTATAGCCTCGGCAGATGCAACATGTGCAAGTGCTGGAGTAGCGATAATATCGCCAATAGCGTAGACGCTATCAATGTTTGTTTGATAGTGCTCGTTAACCTTGATCTTATCGCGTTCAATCTCGATACCTACCTCCTCGAGACCCATATTCTCGATGTTAGACTTGATACCTACGGCTGAGAGTACGATGTCGGCCTCAAGTGTCTGCTCGCCCTTCTTGCCCTCAATGTCGATAACGCACTTGCCATCCTCGCGTACAGTAACCTGCTTTACTGTTGTTGAGGTCATGACTGTAGCGCGGAGCTTGCGGAAGGCGCGCTCCATAGCCTTGGCTGTATCCTCATCCTCCAAAGGCATAATCTGTGGCATATACTCGATGATAGTTACCTTAACACCCAAAGTAGCGTAGATATATGCAAACTCAGAACCGATAGCGCCTGAGCCTACAACAACCATAGACTCTGGAAGCTCTGGAAGCACAAGCGCCTCCTTTGATGAGATGATATGCTTGCCGTCAACAGGCATGAATGGCATAACTCGTGGGCGTGCACCTGTAGCAAGAATTACATAATCTGCCTCATAATCAACACCATCAACCTCAACAATATCCTGAGCCTTGAGACGACCGAAGCCTGCGATAACATCAATGTTGTTCTTCTTAAGAAGGAACTGAACACCCTTGTTCATTGTTGTGGCTACGGTGCGCTCGCGCTCCACCATCTTTGCCCAATCAGGCTTTACCTCGCCCTCGATGTTAACACCGTAAGTAGCTGCGGCCTTGCAGTCGGCATAGACCTGTGCTGAGCGTACGAGAGCCTTAGTAGGGATGCAGCCCCAGTTGAGGCATACACCACCTGCATCGGCCTTCTCAACGATAGCTACACGCTTGCCACACTGTGCAGCGCGGATAGCGGCTACATAACCACCAGGGCCTGAGCCGATAACGATAATGTCGTATCTGTTGTCCATAGTATGCTATGCTTTTACTTTACAACCTTCAAAATCTCGCCCTTATCAGCAGCTACGGCACGCTTCCAATTCTCTGTGTAGCCTGGCTGCTCAATCTTACCTGGGATATCCTTACCGTTGCCGTTATCGATGAAGCCATCCTTGTCCTCACCCTTAACATTACCGTCGATATACTTAACCATGAGGTACTTATCAAGCTCTACCCACTTGTCAAAGAGAGCCTGTGCTGCGTTTACTGAGAACTCTGTGGTGAGCTTCTTAAGCTTCTTGTCGCTTGATGCGCGTGCGATGATAGCATCGTACTTATTTACCTCCTCGATAGCGGTATTCTCCCACTTGTCAACTACGGCGCGTACATGCTTACCTACAGTGTTGTAGCGCAAGTATGCGAACTGAGCTACGCGGTTAGTTACCCAGAACATTGCTGTATCTGAGTACTTCAACATAGAACCATTACCCTCCTTCAAGCACTCAGGAACCTCCTGTGAGTTAACATAGATAGGTGTCAATGGAGATGTTGCAGCATCGTCAGTACCGAACCAAAGGATACCAACCTTCTCAGGACGAGCCTGACCCATAAGCCAGAAACCTGTCTGCTGTGTTGCTGTAGCACGCTCGTTGCAGTACTCTACGCCGTCAACAGTGAAGTACATAGGACGCCAGCGGTATGGGCAACCCTCGCCACCAGCACCAATATCTGAAGTCATATCCATCTTAGTACCCTCGTAGTGGTCACGCATGCAGTCCATAAGGAGCTTTGGAGATACCTTCTCGCGTGGCATAACCCACAAAGGCATACGGTTGTTAGGGTTGTGGCCCATAGCGTAATCCTCATACTGATCCATATCGTCAGCTACAGTGCGGAAGAATGCCCATACACGAGCCTCGCAACCACGCATAGCACCGAAATCAAGTGGAGCGTAAGCATCAGCAAAGCTGAAATCCTCGTTAGCACCATCAAACCAACCGAACTTACGAGCTACATCTGCTACATCTGGAGCGTAGATACAGTTCTCAGGATCGTTCCATGGGAATGTAGTGATGCGAGCCTGGTTAGCGTGTGCCGATACATAACCATCAGGAATGCGGCGTGCTACCCATACGATACCCTTATCCTCTGGACCCTTACCGATAAGCTCCATAATCCAAGCCTCGTTCTGGTCGATAAGTGAGAATGACTCACCTGATGAGCAGTAGCCGTAGGTGTTAGCAAGGTCTACGATGATGTCAATAGCCTCACGAGCAGTCTTAGCGCGCTGCAAAGTGATGTAGATAAGTGAACCGTAGTCGATGCCACCCTTAGGATCTTCCAACTCGTGACGACCACCGAATGTAGTCTCAGTGATAAAGAGTGAGTGCTCGTTAGAGTTGCCAAGTGTGCGGTATGTAGTCTTAGCCTGCTTAATCTTGCCGATGTAACGACCAGTGTCCCACTCTGTTACATCCATCCACTCAGTGTATCGACCAGGGATAAACTGGTACAACGCACCATAAAGACCATGAGAGTCAGCAGCATAAGTCACCATGTTTGAGCCGTCTGTTGAAGCTCCGCGCGTGATGATGAAGTTTGTACAAGCATCTGCCGTAGCGATGCCTGCCACAAATGCGCCCACCAGGGCAGCAACTTTGAAAAGTTTGTTCATAATTTAGTTTTTTAAGTTATAATTACATTTTGTTTATTTACATAAATCTCCCAAAGTTAAGAATTTTTTTTGAATTGTTGCGATGTTTGTTAAGAATATGTAAATTTGTAGCACTAAAACGCTAAAAAATATGAATATCAAGGAGCGATTAAATAGAATATTGGCAACTTTGCCTGAGGGCGTGCAGCTTGTTGCGGTGTCGAAATTTCACCCTGCGGAGCGTGTTCAAGATGCCTATGATGCTGGTCAGCGCATCTTTGGCGAGAGTCGACCACAGGAGATGGCGGCTAAGGCTGAGGTGCTACCAAAGGATATCGTTTGGACAATGATTGGACACCTGCAAACAAATAAGGTCAAGATGATTGCCCCCTTTGTGTCGCTTATCGCCTCTGTCGATTCAGAACGCCTTATCGAGGAGATTGAGAAGCAGGCGGCAAAGTGTGATCGTGTTATAGATATACTTCTTGAGGTCCATGTTGCACAGGAGGAGACTAAGTCTGGCTGGTCGGAGCAGGAGCTCTATGACTACCTTGCAACGGATGCTTTAAGTCGTATGCCACATGTGTGTGTTCGTGGCGTGATGACTATAGCTTCAAATACTGATAATGAGAGTGTTGTGCGCGCAGATTTCCAGCATATCAAGGATATCTACGAAAGGCTAAAACCGCGCTTTGGAGAGTCGTTCGATACCCTCTCTATTGGCATGTCTGATGACTATCCATTGGCCTTGGAGTATGGCTCAACAATGGTGCGAATTGGTACGGCTATCTTTGGACAGAGAGAATACTAAACAAACTGAAAACTGAAAGGTGAAAAGTTAGGTGCGCTTCGCGCGAGAGTTATAAATATGCGTCGCAGACACCATACTTTTGAGGCAAAACTACGTAATGCCTCGACTTTGCTACGGCTCGGCAAAACAAGTAAACTTGTTCTGCTCTCGCCTTAATCGCAAAGTTCAGTTTTCAGTTTTCACTTTATTGTGTCATATTGCTGACAAAATGTCAGTCTATGGCGGTTTGGCATGGCAGTTTTGTCATGGTGTATGGAATAAATGCGTCACTTTTGGCGCATTTTTTTGTTTGGCACTACCTTTGTTTGGCAAGATAGCGTAACGGCGCGATAGGGGCGTCACTTAAAAACAGATTATAATTATTAACAAAAT
>JAFYRL010000039.1 GCA_017546975.1 Alistipes sp. | reverse complement strand
GTAGTACAGACCATGTTTATGAAGGGCGTCGATGGCGAGGGCGTGTCAGTAGACAATACTACCCCAGAGTACGTACTCCCCTGGATAGATGCTGTAGTAGACATCGCCCCTCGCGAAGTCATGATATACACCATTGACCGCGAGACACCCTCACATAACCTACTAAAAGCTACCCCCGAAGAGCTTGACGCCATAGTAGCCCAACTCAAGGCCAAAGGCATCAAAGCATCGGCTTCGTATTAATGCTGATTTACTAACAAAAAGACGCATTTAACGCTATATTTTGCTCAAAGAATATTTTTGTGTGCATTTTCGTTAGAAATTTGAGTAAAATATTTGGAGAGAATGAGAAAGTTTATTTCCTTTGTATCGCTTTAAGTTAATTATTCACTTTAAAACGTTATTATTATGTCAGAAATTGAAGCAAGAGTAAAAGCTATCATCGTTGATAAGCTCGGCGTAGACGAGTCTGAGGTAACACCCAATGCAAGTTTTACAAACGACCTCGGTGCTGATTCTTTGGATACAGTAGAGTTGATCATGGAGTTGGAGAAGGAGTTCGGTACTTCTATTCCCGACGATCAGGCAGAGAAGATCTCTACCGTACAGGACGCTGTAGACTACATCACAAACAACGTGAAGTAATCAGACTACTGCGATAGTATTATAAAAGTCGTATTAATTGGGCCATTCCGATTATACGACTTTTTTATTGTTATATCAGCTAATACCACTATAGACTGTGCATCGCCTATTTGACTACATACATTATCTCTTTAGCACTGACAAGACCTTCCTGAGTCGCCTACACCAGATCCTCGGATTTTATCCGCGCAAGACATCGGTTTACCGCGAAGCTCTGATACACCGCTCGGTCAATCATCACAGACAGCATGACAAGAAGAAAGATAACGAACGCCTCGAGTACCTGGGTGATGCTGTCATAGAGACCGTAGTAAGTGACATCCTATACCATCACTTCCCCGGGAAGAAAGAGGGTTTTCTGACCTCAGTACGCAGTAAGATAGTGCAGCGCAGTAGTCTCAACCGTATAGCCAAGGAGATTGGCTTGGTGGAGCTCATTCAGTCGACTCACATTAATCACACACACAATAGCTTTATATCTGGCAATGCCTTCGAAGCTCTCATAGGTGCCATATACCTTGATCGTGGATATGCCTATTGCTATGACTTCTTCAAGGAGCGAATCATCGGGAAACACGTAGATATTGACAAAGTTGCCAAGGAAGAAGACAACTTCAAGAGCAAGCTCATCGAGTGGAGCCAAAAGACGCAATACGAAGTCATCTTTGAGCTGATAAGCGAAAATACCGTAGGGACCAACAGCCCTACATTCCAAACCCGAGTATGCGTGGAGGGCATTGAGCTGGGCACAGGTTTCGGATACTCAAAGAAAGAGAGTCAGCAACTGGCAGCCAAAGAGGCTATGCGCCACATACACAAGAAAACAGAGCTTTATAAGCAGGCGGTAGAGAAGCACGAATTGCGCACAACACCTACCCCTGAAAGTCTCCCTGAGAGCTCCACAAATACAGAGATTAAAAAAGAAGACACAAGCTCCCCTGTATAAGCGTATACAAGCAAGCTTATATCGCTATCAAGCAAAGCGCTTCTCTATCTCGTCTTCTGCGATGATGGTAAATACTTTCTTACCATCGGGAGTATAAGCAGGCATTTCGCAAGCAAAGAGCTCTTCGATGAGTGCAGTCATCTCACTCGTAGAGAGCACTTGACCTACTACGATTGCTGATGAGCGTGCCATGGTGAGCGCCATAGTGTGGTGTATCTCCTCCTTAGAGACATCGCCCTGCTCCATTGCCTCGGCCAGCATATCACATACCAAAGAGATCGGATTGAGCCCTTCTATGCCACTGGGTACGCCCTGAATGGCAAAAGAGCCACCTCCCATATTGCTGATATCAAAGCCGAGATTGTAGAAATCATCGAGGAGCTGCTCCATCACTACAGACTGCACCGTAGATACGGTAAACATCTCCGGGAAGAGCAGGCCTTGAGAGGCTGAGCCATGCTCGCTCAACTGACTCAAATAACGCTGGAAAAGAACACGCACATGAGCACGATGCTGGTCTATGAGCATCAGTCCCGACTTCATAGAAGTCACGATATAGCGTCCCTTATATTGATAACAATCTGCGCATGAGCTTTGCGT
>JAFYRL010000038.1 GCA_017546975.1 Alistipes sp. | reverse complement strand
ATTTTGTTGGATATTTCGAACAGATTTCTTATTTTTTTCGAGGGCGCTATGCGGGCATAGCAACCGAGGAAAGATAAGATAGATGCCGAAATAGACACAAAAGCAACCGAAATATAAAATAAAACTACCTATTGTTAAACTCAATTTACTAATTTATAGAACATCCCTATAATTTCTGTTGATTTTTTATGCTTTTGGAATTTAATTTTATATCTTTGCATATAGATAATTCTAATTAACCTTAAAACTATACTATTATGAAACTACGAAACTTGTTCTATTTGCTTCTTGCATTGCCTTTGTTCTTTGCGGGATGTACAGAGAATGGCGTTGACGGGCCAAATAAGGCTGAGACTACGCTTAATCTTACTTCAGAGGCTTCATTGACATTTAAGGCTGAGGGTGGTAAGGGTACTATTGCCTACAAGCTTGAGAATGCTGTTGATGGCGTAAAGCTTTCTGCTTCATGTGATGCTGATTGGGTTACTGATCTAACTGTTGGCAATAACATTACATTTAATGTTGCAGCTAATGAGGGCGATGCTCGTCGTACTAAGATTGTTGTAGCTTATCAGGATAAGTCTTTCGAGGTTGCTATCAACCAGGAGGCTTATGTGCCAGCTGTGGATTATCTATATAATGAGACTATGGCATACGCATCTCGTATTGACTTGTCTGAGTATGGCTACCCAACTTTCTACTATCTTATCGCATTCTACAGCGAGGATGGTAACATTCTACTCGGCACTGTGCTTGTAGGTGACGAGGGTGAGAGCATCCTTTCATCAGGTACTTACAATGTTGCCAACGGAGGTCTTATGCTTGATGGCTTTGAGCTTTATATTGGCGATGAGGAGGAGTACTACTTCGAGGGTGGTGACGGCGAGATTATTGTAGGTGGCGATATCGATGGTTACACATTCGATATTAAGCTTGTTGATGATGAGGGTAATAACTTCCACTTCACTTATGAGGGTGCTGTTGAGGGTATGAACATTTTGGGTGATCTTCCTACAGAGCCTGTAAACCTTACTGTGGATATTATGGTGGGTGAGTACTACGGTACAGAGTTTAGCGATTCACACAGCTACTTTGTTATCCTTTCTGATCTTGGTTATGATGAGGAGGGTTACGCTCTACCAGGTGGTACTTACTATCAGCTCGATCTATATGCTGTTAAGGGTGCGGTTGACGCAAATGGTTACATCTCAATCCCTGCAGGTACATATACAGTGGATCTTACTGACAGCATGGCTGACTGGACTATGAGTAGCTACTACTCAGGCTTCTACAAGATTAGTGCTGACGGCATGTCTTACGATGCAAGAGCCGGCTTCGAGAGTGGTGAGGCTGTAGTAACTGAGAATGGTATTACTCTTACAGTGTTTATCGGTGGTGTTCAGCATACTGTAGTTTACAATGGCGAGACTAAGCTTTATGCTGGCGAGTATGGTGGTGGCGAGACTCCTGCTCCAAGCGAGGATACTGAGTTCACAGCTTATGTTGCTACTGGTACATATTATGGTGATCAGTATACTCCTGGCGTAGCTGATAACTACTACTTCTATCTATCTGATCTTGGTTTCGATGCAGACGGTTATGCTCAGGCTGGTGGTACATACTATCGTTTCGATATCTACGCTCCTATCACATCTGATATGACTATCACTCCTGGTACATACTATATTGATATCAATGATACCTTGGGTTTGGGTACTGTGTCAGCAGGCTATTCTGCATACTTCAAGGTAAATGGTGATGCCTCTGATTATGAGGCTGTAGATTATCCAGTTGGTGGTTTCATTACATTCAACGAGGACAATACCATCTATGCTGAGGTTGAGTTTGAGAGTGGTGCTACTCATAAGGTCTCATTCAGCGGTGATGTCGTTATCATGGACGGTACATATAATGATGGTGGCGAAGGTGGTGGCGATTATGGCGACACTTTGACAATGCTTGAGGGCGACTATACTTGTGCATTTGACCACCATGTTCTTCTTTACGAGGGTTACGGTGACTACTATGGTATTGGTCTTCAGATCTGGGTGCTTTCAATTGCTCCTAATGATGGCGAGGGTGATTGCGTGCAGTTTGATATCTTAGCAGGTGCAGATAGCACTGACTTTGCTGGTACATATGCTATCAGTGGTTCATTTGGAAGCTATACAGCATATCCTGGTGAGGTTTCAGGCGGCTATATCGTAGGTTCATGGTACTATACTGCTGACTACAGCGTGATGGCTCCATTTATTGATGGTACAGTATGGGTTACAAATAATGGTAACGGCACATACACTGTAGCATTTAACCTATATGATGATGCTTACAACTATGTTGAGGGCACTTGGACAGGTGAGGCTCTTGATTATGGCGCAATGAGCACACGCAGTGCTGGTCTTAAGCAGGCTAAGAAGTTTGAGACTAAGAAGGTTGTTGCTGAGAAGACTCGATTGGAGGTTAAGGCTAAAACACAGAGTGTAAAGAGAGTTGCTACTAAGGGTCTTAAGCTTCGCTAGGATACATACCGCAAAGCGGAATAATGATAGGGTTGTCCATCTGGGCAACCCTATCTCTTTAAGTCTATCTTAATTGATGTCCTCCTATTTCGTTTTGTCTTCGAGCTGTTGGCGTACGGACTCCTCGTGAATTGCACTGAAGATGTCGTGAATAAACTTCTTTGATACTTGCATCACCTCGGCGCGGGCCTCTGCGGCAAGAAGTAGCTCGTTATAGCGGTCTTGTTGTACGACAGCCATGCCGTGGGCATGCTTATACCTACCTATGGCGCGGGCGATATCCATGCGCTCCGCCAAGAGTTCGATAATCTTACTATCTATTGTGTCGATATGTAGGCGATACTCGCTAAGAGCATCAGCGCCTGCGGGGGTGCGGTGTAGCTCTAAGTTGCTTATGAGCTCTGCTAGAGCAGTAGGTGTTATCTGCTGCGCTGCATCGCTAAGGGCGCACTCTGGTGTTGGGTGGCACTCTATCATAAGGCCGTCAAAGCCTATGTCTAACGCCTGCTGCGAGAGTTGTGCGATAAGTTCTCTGCGACCACCGATATGGCTTGGGTCACACATTATGCATAGCTCAGGTACGCGGCGGTGTAGCTCGATAGGTACTGACCAATGTGGGGCATTACGATAGGGTGTTGTCTGCTGTGTGCCGAAGCCACGATGTGCTGCAGCAATGCGACGAACACCACTATTATATATACGCTCTATGGCTCCTATCCATAGGTCTACATCTGGGATAACGGGGTTTTTGACGATGACAGCGGTGTCTACGCCTCTTAGGGCGTCGGCTATCTGTTGTGTGGCAAAGGGATTGGTGGTTGTGCGCGCACCAATCCAAATACCATCAACATCATATCTAAGTGCCTCCTCAAGGTGTTCAGGTGTTGCCACCTCGGTGATAACCTTAAGGCCGTACCTCTCCTTTGCCTCGCGTAGCCACTCTAAGGCCTCTGTGCCTCGGCCCTCGAATGATCCAGGCTTGGTGCGTGGTTTCCACACGCCCGCACGGAATATAGTTACCCCTGCCGCAGCGATATCGCGTGCAGCAAGGAGAACTTGCTCGCGGCTCTCGGCACTGCATGGGCCTGCTATATATAGCGGCTCGGTGCTAAGATCGGCAAAGAGGGGCTTGAAATCTATCATGCTACTCCTCAACAATGGTTATTGAGAGAATCAAATCGCCAGGACGGATATCGTCGATAACATCTACGCCCTCGACAACCTTGCCAAAGCAGGTGTGAACACGATCCAAATGCTGTGTGTTCATGCGGTTGTGGCAGATGAAGAACTGTGAGCCGCCAGTGTTTGGGCCACGGTGTGCCATAGAGAGAACACCACGATCGTGGTACTGACGCTCAGCGCGTGTCTCACATGGGATTGTGTAACCTGGGCCTCCCGTGCCATTGCCGTTAGGACAGCCACCCTGAATAACAAAGTCTGGAATAACACGGTGGAAAGTTAGCGCGTCATAGAAGTGACTCTCAGCAAGTTTCACGAAGTTCTCAACGGTGATAGGTGTTTCCTTCTCGTAGAGCTCAGCCTTCATATCGCCCTTCTCGGTAGAGATAATAGCATATTTCATACTCTAAGTTCTTTTATAGTTATTTTTCAAATTTTGTGTAAAGATAAGAATAAATTGTTAAACCCAAAAGAAAATAGGGAAGTTTGTGATGTTTTGTGGTTGCAATTTGTGCTGTTTATTATATGCTGAAAAGAGAATAATATAGCCTAATTAGTGAATATATGCGTAATATATATGCATAAATCAGTGCGAGGGGGTGATGCAAGAGTGTGATAAATCTCTCTTTTTTTGCTACGCAAAGTATGGTTATTTTGCATAAATTGCGTATATTTGTCGGAAATGTATAATCTTCTAAAGAAGATTGGAGGGTGGAAAAGCCCCAATTCTTCTAGAGGGTTAGGGTGTGAATGTGCAGTATGTGCTGGCAATATTTTTGATAGGATATGACTTTGTGTCTTATGATTGAGATAGCTATGAGTACATATAAATGTGAGATTTTTTTAGGTTAATGAGATGAATGTTTAACGATTTGGAGCAAGATTATGAATTCTAAAACGGTGATAATCAACGAGCAGGCAAACAACCGCTCGACAATTCATCTCTACTATAGTGAGGAGATGCACTCCTGGATATCTTATGGCTATTCAGCCTACTCTATGCGTATGTTGGCAAAGGAGAGGGGTGTTGATACGCTGCATGGCTTCTCAACGCAGAAGCAGATGCCATATACGGTGGTGAATAAAGATGTGCTAAAGCGTCTGCGCCATAGCGTTGGAGTTGCGTATGGCGAGAATGGCGAGCACTGCATAGTCTCTGTGGGCAAGGAGTTTGATGAGAATGACTATATTCGTTGGATAGAGAAGTTGCGTGAGGTGCTAAAGGATAATGGTGGTTTCGACACACAGACGCATGTGAGCCATCTTGTGCCAAAGGAGGGATTTATCAAGGATGGTATGAATGGCTTTACCCGCAATACAAAGCGATTGTTCGATATGTTCTTGTCGATGATATTGTTGGTGGTTTTCTCGCCACTTTTTGTTATCTGCGCAATCTTGGTTTATAGGGAGGATGGCTCGCCGGTGATCTATAAGCAGGAGCGCATAGGTCGCTTTGGTCGACCATTCAATATCCTCAAATTTCGTACCATGAGGGTAGATGCTGAGAAGATGGGTCCTCAGTTGAGTCATCATGGTGGTGAGGGTGATCCTCGACTTACGAAGATAGGTGCATTCCTTAGAAGACACCACCTCGATGAGTTGCCACAGTTGTGGAATGTCTTTCGTGGCGATATGTCCTTTGTGGGTCCTCGCCCAGAGCGAAAGTTTTACATCGACCAGATTATGGAGCACGACAAGAGGTATGAGTATCTCTATCAAATTCGTCCAGGTGTGACATCATACGCAACATTCTACAACGGATATACCGACACGATGGAGAAGATGCTCCGTAGGTTGGAGTATGATCTATACTACCTCGGACATCGTTCGTGGATATTCGATATTAAAATCTTGGCTAAGACCTTCTTCGGAATAGTCTTTGGCAAGAGTTTCTAAGTATAAGTTATGAAGATAGCAGTAGTAGGTACAGGATATGTGGGACTCTCTATAGCGACGCTCCTCGCGCAGCACAACGAGGTTGTGGCGGTGGATGTTGTGGCGGATAGAGTCGATAAGATTAACCGCCGTATATCCCCCATACAGGATGAGTATATCGAGGAGTATTTCACCAATAAAGCATTAAACCTTGTAGCCACACTCGATGCCAAGGAGGCGTATCGTGGCGCTGAGTTTGTGGTTATTGCTGTGCCTACGAATTATGACCCACAGCTCAACTTCTTCGATACACATCTTATCGAGGAGGTTGTTGAGAGTGTGTTGGAGGTTAACCCCGAGGCTACGATGATAATCAAGAGTACCGTGCCTGTGGGTTATTGCCGTTCGCTATATGTTAAGTATGCCAAGCTCTTTAGGGAGCAGGGCAGGGATAAGAAGAGTAAGTTGAGGTTGCTCTTCTCGCCAGAGTTCCTTAGGGAGAGCATGGCGCTATACGACAATCTCTATCCAAGCCGTATCATTGTGGGCTATCCTAAGCTCATCGAGGAGTTTGGCGAGGAGAATGAGGCTATCAAGTCTATTGAGGGTAATCATCTCGCGGATATGGCGCGCACCTTTGCTGGACTATTGCAACAGGGAGCGCTTAAGGAGGATATTCCTACGCTCTTTATGGGTCTTAAAGAGGCAGAGGCTGTTAAGCTCTTTGCCAATACCTACTTGGCGTTGCGTGTGAGCTACTTCAACGAGTTAGATACCTATGCTGAGATGAAGGGTCTTGATACTCAGGCGATAATCGAGGGCGTGGGGCTTGATCCACGCATCGGTACGCACTATAACAATCCGTCGTTTGGCTACGGAGGCTACTGCTTGCCTAAGGATGCTAAGCAGTTGCTTGCCAACTATGCCGATGTGCCTCAGAATATGATGACTGCGATTGTTGAGAGCAATCGTACGCGCAAGGATTTTATAGCCGATCAGGTTCTGGCAAAGGCGGGATACTATACGGGTTCGAGTGATTGGAGTAGACAACGCGAGCAGGAGGTTGTTATCGGCGTCTACCGCCTTACGATGAAGTCCAATTCGGATAACTTCCGCCATAGTGCCATACAGGGTATTATGAAGCGCATCAAGGCAAAGGGGGCAAAAATTATTATTTATGAACCAACATTGGAGGATGGTGTTACCTTCTTTGGTAGCCCTGTGGTTAATGACCTCGATAGGTTCAAGAGAGAGTGTAGTGTGATAATTACAAATCGTTACGATAGTTTGCTGGATGATGTTCGTGATAGGGTATATACACGCGACATCTTCCAACGAGACTAACCATAAAATGAAGAGAAGATGAAGGGTATTGTTTTAGCAGGTGGTAGTGGCACAAGGCTCTATCCTATCACCAAGGGCATAAGCAAACAGCTACTTCCGATATACGACAAGCCGATGGTCTACTATCCTATCTCGGTGTTGATGTTGGCGGGTATTCGTGAGATACTCATAATCTCCACGCCACACGATATCGGAGGCTTTAAGCGTCTGTTGGGCGATGGCTCGGACTATGGTGTGAGGTTTGAGTATGCCGAGCAACCCTCGCCTGATGGTCTTGCGCAGGCCTTCACCATAGGTGCAGAGTTCATCGGTGAGGATAGTGTATGCTTGGTCTTGGGAGATAATATCTTTCATGGCATGGGCTTCACCTCGATGCTTAAGGAGGCGAAGCGCAGAGCCGAGAAGGAGCGCAGAGCAACGGTATTTGGCTATTGGGTAAATAACCCACAGCGATATGGCGTTGCGGAGTTTGACGATGAGGGTCGTTGTATATCTATTGAGGAGAAGCCTGCAAACCCTAAGTCTAACTATGCTGTTGTGGGATTGTACTTCTACCCAAATAGGGTTGTGGATATCGCTCACCATATATCTCCTTCGGCGCGTGGCGAGTATGAGATAACAACTGTAAATCAGGAGTTCCTGGAGGCTGGGGAGCTGCATGTGCAGACCCTTGGTCGTGGCTTTGCATGGCTCGATACGGGTACGCATGACTCACTATCCGAGGCCTCGACATATATCGAGGTGTTGGAGAAGCGTCAGGGACTTAAGGTGGGATGCTTGGAGGATATAGCATATACAAATGGCTGGATAACAGAGACCAAACTTAAAGAGTTGGCTGAGCCAATGAAGGGCAATCAGTATGGAGAGTACTTGCTAAGCCTTATTGATAAGAAACCGCAAATATTTTAGGATGAGGGTTGTAAATACCGATATTGAGGGCGTTGTAATCATCGAACCAGAGGTGTTTGGCGATAGCCGCGGCTACTTTATGGAGAGCTACTCGGAGTGTGAGTTTCAAAGGCTTGTTGCTCCGGTGAAGTTCGTTCAGGATAACGAGAGTTGTTCTCGTTATGGCGTGGTGCGCGGTCTGCACTACCAGCAAGAGCCTTATGCACAGAGCAAGTTGGTGCGTTGTGTGGTGGGGCGTGTGCTGGATGTTGCAGTAGATATCCGCAAGGGCTCGCCTACATACGGCAAGCATGTGGCTGTGGAGCTATCAGCAGAAAATAAGCGTCAGCTATTCATTCCTAAGGGTTTTGCACACGGCTTTGCTGTGCTTAGCCCTGAGGTTATATTTGCCTATAAGTGTGATGAGTTCTATCACCCTGAGGCGGAGTGTGGCATTGCTTGGAATGACCCTACAATAGGCATTGATTGGAGAGTACCTAAGGAGGATGTTATCCTTTCGGATAAGGATAGAGGCTACAAAATGTTATGAGCGTAGGTAAGAGAATATTAGTCACAGGAGCTAATGGTCAGCTTGGGCGGGAGCTTAGAGAGATAGCCTCCGCAGAGTGGCTATTCACCGATATTGAGGAGTTGGATATATGCTCCAAGGTGGCGGTGCGTGACTATCTTCTTGCCAATGGCGTCGGCACAATAGTCAACTGTGCTGCCTATACGAATGTCGACAGAGCCGAGGAGGAGCCTGAGGTGGCTAAGCGCGTAAATAGTGATGCTGTGGCTATGTTGGCTGAGGTGGCACGCGAGTGCGGAGTAAAATTAGTCCATATCTCTACGGATTATCTCTTTGGCGGTGAGGTGTTTAACTCTCCTATAGGTGAGGATGTGGAGCCGAAGCCATTAGGCGTGTATGGCCAAACAAAACTTATGGGTGAGCGTGCAGTTATAGAGTCGGGATGTCGCTATGTCATCTTGCGAACAGCATGGCTCTACTCTACTTATGGGGCTAACTTTGTTAAGACGATTATGCGCCTAAGTGTAGAGAGAGAGGAGCTTAGGGTGGTGAATGACCAGATAGGCACGCCCACCTATGCCCGCGACCTTGCCCTTGTGATAAGGGATATTTGTGAGTGTAGCGTTGAGGTGGAGGGTATCTATAACTACACCAACGAGGGGGCAATATCGTGGTATGACTTTGCATCGGCTATTGTGGAGATTGCGGGGCATAATTGTAGAGTAGTCCCCTGTACCACTGCTGAGTATGGTGCTAAGGCGGCGCGACCCACATACTCAGTGCTTGATAAGCAGAAGATTAGAGGCGTAATCCGTAGGGATATACCCCATTGGAGGGCCTCGCTTGAGGAGTGTATAAAACGAATGGCTCAACTATGACCAAGAGAACGATAATAATAACAGGCGGTGCAGGCTTCATCGGAAGTCATGTGGTGCGTCTGTTCGTAAATAAATATCCTGAGTACAGGATTATAAACCTTGATAAGCTCACCTATGCGGGTAACCTCGCCAATCTACGCGATGTTGAGGCGATGCCTAACTATAGGTTTGTACGAATGGATATATGCGACTTTGAGGGTGTGCTAAAACTTATGCAGGAGGAGAGGGTTGATGGCATCATCCACCTCGCTGCAGAGAGCCATGTGGACCGCTCGATACACGACCCGTTTACCTTTGCTCGCACAAATGTTATGGGTACGCTATCGCTGCTTCAGTCGGCAAAAATATATTGGGAGAGCCTTGAGGAGGGGTATGAGGGTAAGCGCTTCTATCATATCTCCACGGATGAGGTCTATGGCGCCTTGGAGTTCGATGATACGCTCTTTACTGAGCAGACAAGCTATAATCCACATAGCCCCTATTCGGCAAGTAAGGCCTCGTCAGACCACTTTGTGCGTGCCTACCACGACACCTATGGCATGCCTACGATTGTGACAAACTGCTCGAATAACTATGGCCCATACCAATTCCCAGAGAAGCTTATCCCGCTGTTTATAAACAATATACGCCAGCGTAAGCGCTTGCCTGTGTATGGTACAGGTGAGAATGTGCGCGACTGGCTATATGTTGAGGATCATGCTCGTGCCATAGATCTTATCTTCCACAGGGGCAAGGTGGCAGATACATACAATATTGGAGGCTTCAACGAGTGGCGAAATATTGACCTTATCAAGGTTATTATTGCTACGGTGGATAGGGTGTTGGGAAATCCTGAGGGTTACTCTTTGGATTTGATTGAGTATGTTACAGACCGCTTAGGTCATGATGCTCGCTACGCTATAGACTCCACAAAGCTTAGTCGTGAGCTTGGCTGGATGCCCTCGCTACAATTTGAGGAGGGTATAGAGCGTACCGTGCGCTGGTACATAGATAATGAGGCGTGGCTTAGGGATATAGCCACAGGAGACTACAAACGATACAACGAGAATAAATGATGATATTATGCAAGCGATAATTTTAGCTGCTGGAATGGGGCGTAGGTTAGGAGAACTAACCAACGACAATACAAAATGTATGCTTGAGGTTAACGGTGTACGCCTGATACACCGAGCATTGGATGCCCTCTGTGAAGTGGGTATTAAGCGCGTAGTCCTTGTGGTGGGCTATAAGGCGGAGAATGTCCGTGCGCTTATAGGTAATAGCTATAAGGGTATGGAGGTTGTATATGTCGAGAATGAGGTATATGACAAGACAAACAATATATACTCGCTATTCCTTGCTCGTGAGTATCTTACTTCGGACGATACGATACTTTTGGAGTCGGACCTTATCTTTGAGGTGGAACTACTTAAAAAGCTTATCGAGCATCCATACTCAAACATCGCCCTTGTAGATAAGTATGAGAGCTGGATGGATGGCACGGTGGTGACTATCGATAGCGAGAATAATATCGTCGACTTCCTAACTAAGGATAAGTTCAAATATTCGGATATAGGCAACTATTATAAGACTGTCAATATCTACAAATTTAGCAAGGACTTCTCGGCAACTCACTATGTCCCATTTCTTGAGGCCTACTGCCACGCCTTGGGCAATAATGAATACTACGAGCAGGTGCTAAAGGTGATAACGCTGCTTGATGACTCTCCGCTAAAGGCGTTGCCTCTAAGTGGTGAGAAGTGGTATGAGATAGATGATATACAGGACCTTGATATCGCATCAAGCATATTTGCAGTGAGCGATGAGGAGCGTTATAAGCATATATCATCGCGCTTTGGTGGCTATTGGCGCTACCCTCATATTCTCGATTTTTGCTACTTGGTAAATCCATACTTCCCACCGCAGCAGATGGTCGATGAGATGATGGCGAGCTTCAATACGCTACTTAGGGAGTATCCTTCGGGTATGCGTGTAAATAGTCTCTTGGCGGGTAAGTACTTTGGTGTTAAGCAGGATTATATTGTGGTGGGTAATGGCGCAGCAGAGCTTATCAAGGCATTTATTGAGCGCCACACATCCAAGATAGGTGTTATATATCCAACATTTGAGGAGTATCCAAATCGTAGTACTAAGGATATGATAGTGTCATACCTGCCTACCAATAACGATATGCAGTATGATGCCGCGGATATTATCAATTACTTTGGCGATAAGGAGATAGGCACGCTACTTTTGATTAACCCTGATAACCCATCGGGTAACTATATCCCGTACAACGATCTTCTTCGACTTATCGCATGGACTAAGGAGCGTGGCATAGAGTTTATTGTTGATGAGTCGTTTGTGGACTTTGTGGATGCGGAGGGTGAGATATCGCTTATTAAGGATGATATCTTGGCAGCGAATACCCACCTATATGTTGTTAAGAGCATCTCTAAGTCGTATGGTGTTCCGGGTCTTAGACTTGGTGTATTGGCAAGTGGCGACTGTGAGACTATCGCACGCCTTAAGAAGGAGGTGGCAATATGGAATATCAACTCGTTTGGTGAGTTCTATATGCAGATCTATGAGAAGTACCATAAGGAGTATTTGAAGGCGTGTGAGCTCTTCCGTGAGGAGCGTAGACTCTTTAGCGAGGAGTTGAAGCAGGTGCCATATTTGCGCGTTATACCATCGCAGGCGAACTACTTCCTATGTGAGCTTATAACCGATAAGTTTACATCTAAGGAACTTGCTGTGCGCCTGTTGGCCGACCACGACATCCTTATAAAGGATTGCTCTGGTAAGTCGGCATTTAGCCGTGGTAGCTATATCCGCCTTGCTGTGCGCGACAGAGAGGATAATCACAAACTTACAGAGGCTCTTAAGGAGTACTCTAAAATAGAGGCATAATGAAGACTATTTGTATCTGTGGCGGTGGCTCATTGGGTCATGTTGTTGCTGGTTATTTGAGCGCAACGAAGGATGTAAAGGTGAATGTCTTGACGCAACGCCCTCAGATGTGGGGTAATGAGATAGCTGTTGACACACCTGATGGTAAGCTCTATCGTGGTAGGCTCAATGTGGTGAGCGATAGCCCTGAGGAGGTGCTTCGTGATGCGAGCGTTGTGCTCCTCTGTTTGCCGGGTTATGCCATAAAGGGGGAGTTGGAGAAGATTGCACCATATCTCAGCAAGTCAACCTTTGTGGGCTCGGTTTTCTCATCTACGGGATTCTTCTTCGAGGCACTCAAAATATTGGGCGATGATGTTCCAATCTGGGGCTTCCAGCGAGTTCCATTTATTGCTCGTACAGAGCAGTATGGTCATAGTGCTCATTTGTTAGGTTATAAGAGTGGCCATAACATTGCTGTTGAGCGTTGTGAGGATAAGGAGGCCTTCCGCGCTGTTGTGGAGTCGCTCTTCGATGCACCTGTAAAGCTGCTAAATAACTACTATGAGGCAAGCCTTACGAATAGCAATCCCCTGCTTCACACCTCACGCCTCTATACGATGTTTGGTGGAGAGAACGAGGGTAGAGTATTTCCTCGTATGATTCTCTTCTATGAGGAGTGGACTAAGGAGGCAGCCCAGATGCTTATAGATATGGATGCTGAGTTTTTTGAGATATTGAAGCATCTTCCTGTTAGCGAGGGTTATCTGCCTCGCATCTTGGACTATTATGAGAGTTACGATGCTGAGTCGTTGGCTCGCAAACTCTCCTCTATTCAGGGATTTAAGGGTATCGTGTCGCCTATGAAGCAGATTGCAGATGGCTGGGTTCCCGACTTCGATAGTCGCTATTTCACTGAGGACTTTCCCTATGGCCTGCGCTATATCTGGGAGTTGGCCCACCAGCTTGGTGTGTCGACACCATGTATTGATAGGGTCTACGATTGGGGTTTGTCGAAGATAGACAGATAGAAAAAGTTTTAGGTATGTTCTATAAATTAGTAAATTAAGTTTAACAATAGGTAGTTTTATTTTATATTTCGGTTGCTTTTGTGTCTATTTCGGCATCTATCTTATCTTTCCTCGGTTGCTATGCCCGCATAGCGCCCTCGAAAAAGATAAGAAAT
>JAFYRL010000037.1 GCA_017546975.1 Alistipes sp. | reverse complement strand
CTTAAGTGCAGCCTTTAGACCCTGCAAAGCATCAATCTTCCAGGTGATACCGAAGGTGAAGAATGAACCCTTATCAATTGCTGTACCGTCAGGGTTACCGTTCTTACCTATGTTATATACATAGGCAGCGTGAAGGCGTACATCGCGGTTGCCGAAGTTGCCCATAGGGTAGAACTCAACACCACCACCAAGGCGTGTAATCTCTGTGTTAGGATATACGAAGAGACCTGCAACAGCATCCTTGTCAGCCTTGTCGTATGTAACCTTAGCAAAGATGTTTACTCGCTGGTCAACCATCTGTGAAAGCTCTGCCATAATAGAGAAGTTCTTGAACAAAAGCTCCTTAGCGCTTGTGCCACGATTCATAAGGTCGAGCTGAAGAGTTGTGTCACCAGATTTGAACTGGTTACCCAACACGATATATGTGTCGAACTTACCCTTCTGGTACTCTGAGAAGTTTACAGAGTGAAGCGCTGTATAGTTGCCGTGTGAACCCATATAGTAGAAGTTGTATGCGTAGAGGTCATCATTCTTAGTGTTGATAGCATTAGGATTGTATGGGCTCTGGCAAATCTGGAATGTCAACGACTCGTTACCCTTGTCGGTTGTATATGTTGCTGATGCGCCAAGCTGGAAGCAATTTACATTGTTCCAATACTCTGAGCAGTAGTAGATCTCGATAGGGGCGCGGTCATACTCCCAGCCACCAATCATAACTACCTGCTTACCTGCATTAAATGACCAATTATCATTCGCCTTATAGGTAAGGTTCAACCAGTCGGTATTGTTTACAAATGTAGCATCCTCATTTGGACGGCTGAAACGCTGACGCCATGAGTAGGTGAACTTAGGTGTAATCTGACCATCCATGCGGAGGTTGAAGTAACGCGCCTTGAAGCCTGAATCACCATAGATCTCGTTGCCATCAATAGCCTGGTGAAGGTAGTCGAAACGAGCCTCAACGCCAAGGCGGAAGATCTCGTTGCTCTTCTCATAGCCCTGCTGTGCAGCTGCCGATGTAAGGCTAAATGCAGCCATTGCAGCGCATAGAATTTTTGTAAATGTTTTCTTCATATTGTCTAAGTTTAGATTATTACATACTCCTTTACTGCGGGCAAATATACGAAAAATAATTATATACTTATAATTATCCCTCTCTATTGCCCATTATCCACTACTCTACATATACCACCAAGCCCTTCAAATACTCGCCCTCTGGGTGGTAGATATTGATAGGGTGGTCGGCAGGCTGTGTGAGCTGACCAATGATGCGCACCTTACGCTTTGCGATAGCTGCCGCGGTAAATATTGTTGTGCGGAAGAGGTCGCGACTTACGGCCTGTGAGCATGAGAAGGTGAAGAGTATTCCTCCTGGGCGTATCTTCTCGAGTGCGCGGGCATTTATCTTCTTGTAGCCCTGCAATGCATTGCCCAAGACCTTATGGTGCTTAGCAAAGGCTGGTGGGTCGAGGATGATAAGGTCGTAGTCAGACTCTATATCCCTCAAATACTCTACGGCATTGCATGCAATAGCCTGGTGTGGAGCCTCCTCGCCAAAGTTGAGCTTAACATTCTCATCTGCAAGCTTCACGGCACGCTCCGAGAGGTCTATTGATACTACCTCCTTAGCGCCACCTGCAAGGGCTGCAACCGAGAAACCACCTGTGTAGCAGAAGGTGTTCAATACCTTGCGTCCCTTAGAGTATTGGCGTACAAGGTCACGGTTTACGCGCTGGTCGATGAAGAAGCCTGTCTTCTGACCCTCTACCCAGTTGACCTTGAATTTGAGACCATTCTCAAGTACGATGTTATCATTCTGTGCATTTCTACCCCAAAGGTAACCGTCAATAGCGCCGAGGTCAGCCTTGAAAGGTAGTGTCTGTGAACTCTTGTCATATATCGCCTCAAGCTCGTTGCCGTATGCTACACGCAATGCCTCAGCGATAGCCTCGCGTGAACGATACATACCCACCGAGTGGCACTGCACCACGGCAGTACGCTCGTAGATATCGATAACCAAGCCTGGGAGAAGGTCGCCCTCGCCATGTACCAAGCGGTAACATGTTGTGTCGCTATTATTTACCAAGCCCAAGGCTTCGCGTACACCCTTAGCTTCGCTGATACGGCGGTTCCACCATGCCTGGTCTATATCCTCCTGCTCGAAGCTAAGCACACGCACAGCAATAGAGCCTATCTGCCAGTGACCCTTAGCTATGAAGTCGCCCTGCTTGGTGACTACCTCGACCATGTCGCCCTCGCTGAGTGGGGCTATGTTCTCACTTATGCGCTCAATAGCTCCTGAGAATACCCATGGGTGATTTCTAAGGAGTGACTCCTCCTTACCTCTGCGAAGGTGTACTATGTTTAACCTCTCTTTGCTCATATTTAGAATGTTTGTGTTCACTATTTCTGTGTTTGCGGCGAGGATGACGACGAGGTGAAGCCTCGGTAATATCCTCCTTTGGTGCTGCTGCCGATATTATTGTTAGCTCGCCAGCTACAGGCTCACTAAGTTGCATGGCTCGTAGAATCTCAACACACACCCATGCATCTGTTGCTGCATATTCACGCTGCTGCTCTGTGAGGCTCTCAGCCTCCCAGTTGCTAAGACGCTGAGCCTTAGATACTCTGTGGCCAAGAACTATGGCAGATAGCTTGCGTAGGCTCTTCTCCTCGATACCCCAGCGTGAAGCCTCACGCTGTAGGTCCACAAATCCGTCAGCATGGAATAGGCGTAGAGCATGAAGCGAGCGTATGTCGCCCGTAACATCTGCGCCAACCTTAAGTATCTGTCGTGAGCCAAGAATCTTGAGTATGCGGTTGCATAGGCGTATGTGTGACAGACGGAAGAGATAGCATGTATCCTTTGTCGAGAGCTGAAGAAGAGCCACTTTGTAGCTTACTCCCGCCCTAAAGGATGGTCGTGTCTCTGTGTCGAAGCCGAGAATGCGATGGCGCGATAGCTCCTCGCACGCCGCCTCAACCTGCTCATCACTATCGACGATGACTATGCGTCCAGGAAAGCGAGCTGCGGGAAGCGCGGCAACACTATCGTTATCTATTGTTGGTTGAAATGCCATGAAAATCCTCGTAAACTACTCAATAACTCACAAAGTTACTCATTTATTTTTAGTTTCCCGCTTATAGAGATAGAAATTTTTCCTTCGCCCACTAAATTATCTACCGCCTCCACAATTTTAGGAGCTTCGCCCTTAATCTCTGCGATAAGCTCTTTTATAGTTAACTCTTTGGTTGATAATGTATTGAGTACCTGTTCGCTTATTGATTTGTCGTTGTTACTCTTTGTTCGTCTCTTTAGGCAGATATCGCATATTCCGCACTCCTTGGCGTGCTTCTCCCCGAAGTACTCCTCGATAATCATGCTGCGACACTTCTCCTCGCTGTTTGTGTAGTCGAGCATGCTGTTAAATCGCTCTACGGCTAAATCGTAACGGTGACGATAGGTCTCGGGAGCGATGTATAAATCTTTTTGTGGTAGACGCTCCGAGTCGAAGTATATCATCGGGGTGCGTGATGCAGGTATATAGCGTATTACATGCATACGCCAAAGTATCTTAAGTAGTTCATGTACACGCTCCGAGCTAAGCTGCGCGCTTGAGGCTATATATAACTCGTCAATATTGCGGAAATGGGTGAAGACACCATTGTACAGACGCAATATTGTGCGAAGCAACTTATCCATATCGTTGCCCTCGACATTGAGCTTATAGAGCGAGTCGCGCGAGCAGGTAAACATCAACTTTGCAGGGTGGTCCTGCTCATCTATGAGTGTCATCAACTTGTTCTGCTCCAATATTTTGAGGGCGTTGACAACATTTGATGATGATAGTCGCACCGTGTGGCAAAAGTCGTATATGTTAAACGGAAATGAACCCTCGCCACCATCGCCTATGGCAATTTGCAAGTAGTTGCACACAAGCTCATATATGTGCTTAATCTCGGCAATAGGTGGAAACTCAGCCTTGAAGAGCTTGACTATGCGCTCACTATCCTCTTGGGTGGTGAGTAGTACGGCATAGCTGCGCTTGCCATCACGACCTGCACGGCCCGCCTCTTGATAGTACGCCTCCAGCGAGTCGCACATGGCGTAGTGGATAACAAACCTTACATCTGCCTTATCTATACCCATGCCGAAAGCATTGGTTGCCACCATGATACGAGTACGGTCTTCGCGCCAATCATCCTGCCTTAGCGCTCGCTCCATGGCGGGGAGTCCCGCATGGTAGTAGTTGGCACTTATGCCGTCCTGCTGTAGGCGTTCGGCGAGTTGCTCAGTGCCCTCGCGTGTTCGCATGTAGATGATGCCTGAGCCAGGAACATTGTTTATGACGCGCATAAGGTGGTAATACTTATCCTCCACTTCGCGTACCACATACGAAAGGTTGGGGCGCGCAAAGCTCGAACGAAGAATATTCTCTTTATCGAAGCGTAGGTGGCGCATGATATCGCGCGCCACGAGCTCTGTTGCAGAGGCTGTAAGAGCCAAGATAGGTGCATTTGGAGCATACTCCCTAATCTCGGCAATCTGTAGATATGAGGGGCGGAAGTCGTAGCCCCACTGAGAGATACAGTGTGCCTCATCGACTGCAATAAGGGATATATTCATGCGTCTTAGGCGTACCCTAAAAGCCTCTGTAGCAAGACGCTCTGGTGCGATATATAACATCTTTACATCGCCGTATGTACAGTTGTCCAAAGCGATTTCTATGCGGCGTGGGTCGATGCCTGAGTGTACCGCAACAGCAGATATACCGCGTCTTTTTAGCTGGTCAACCTGATCCTTCATCAAGGCGATAAGCGGCGTGACAACGATGCATAGACCCTCCATTGCCAGAGCTGGCACTTGGTATGTTAGCGACTTACCACCGCCCGTAGGCATAAGGGCAAGAGTGTCACGCCCCTGCAATACAGATTCGATAATCTCGCGCTGCATAGGTCGAAACTCGCTATAGCCCCACCACTTATGTAGTATTTCCTCAACAGAGAGGCGTATGTCGTCTGTCGCGTTACATTTCATAGTACAAATATACGAATAAAAATATGGATATTACTTCGTAATAAAAATTTTTTCGTACCTTTGCGCCGCAATAGATTGATAATTATGAAGCTAAAGGAGCAGTATAAGGTGCGTGAAATGGCAGGCGAGCATGTTATAATCATGCAGGGCAAACATGGCAGCGACCTAACAAAGATAATATCTCTCAACGAGAGCGCGTTGTATCTATGGGGTGAACTCTCTGGTAAGGAGTTCGATGTGGAGAGTGTAGCTAAGCTCCTTGTTCAGCGCTATGGTATTGATAATGAGTTAGCTATGAATGATGCGCAGCATTGGGTAGATAAACTCGTTGAGTGCAAAGTAATAGAGTAGGTTGAGGGGTTAATGGGAAGAGTAAAGAGAGTATATGCGTTTGTCTTGGTGGCTATCTATACGGTGGCTACTCTGCTTTCGTCTGTATCGCTACTCATCTGTGACCATCACCACCACCATCACCATAGCTGTAAATCGGAGTGTTGTGCGCATATTGGCGTAGCTATAGCCAAGGATTGTTGCGACCATCACCATCCTATACTCGGAGATAATCATACAGATTTCATAGAGTCGCGTAATGACTCACGCACAGCATCGGCATTGTCGTTGCTCATGGCTCCCGTGGTTGTAGCCTCTGTGGGCGAGGAGCTATCGTTGTATAGCTATGCGCTTTATGAGAGGTTAGAACTTCGAGATATTGGCACGCCCTCGGACTCCTATAGTCGAGGAGTATCGCTTCGTGCCCCACCCGTATTGGCTTAATACCTCGCCTAATGGCTGAGGTCGACATATCATAAAGAGAATATTTATAAATTACCTAAGCCAAAAAAGATGAAAAAATCAATAATTATATCACTACTATTGCTCTGCATGCCTATTGCAGTTATGGCGCAGCGCACACTTATAGGTAAGGTCTTGGATGTTAATAATAACCAGCCACTTGTAGGTGCAACACTCTATTGGAAGAATACAACATCGGGTGCTACATCAACCACTGATGGTAGCTACGCAATCAAGAAGGTGTCGGGCTTTGAGACTCTTGTAGTTGACTACCTTGGCTACGATATTGTAGAGTTGGAAGTTAGTAAGGAGGTGCATGAACTCGACATTAAGCTAAGCCCATCATCGGTAGATATTGATGAGGTTGTTGTTGAGGGTCAGCAGCGAGGTAACTATGCTAAGACAAGCGGCATCACGCGTCAGGAGCAGATATCATTTGCGGGACTATGTAAGATGGCCTGCTGCTCACTTGCAGAGTCTTTCGAGAACTCGGCATCTGTAACCGTAGGTTATAGTGATGCTATCTCTGGTGCGCGCCAGATTAAGATGCTCGGCTTGGCGGGTACATATACCCAGATTTTGGATGAGAACCGCCCAATCATGCAGGGTGCGGGTGCTACATACGGTCTTAGCTACACTCCAGGTATGTGGCTCAACTCTATCCAGGTGTCTAAGGGCGTGGCATCAGTAACTGCGGGTCATGAGGCTGTTACAGGTCAGATTAACCTTGAGCACCGTAAGCCTACTGATGATGAGCGTCTTTTCCTTAACCTCTACTTTGACTCAGAGTTGCGTCCAGAGATAAATATCTCGTCGGCTATTCCATTGACTCCAGATAAGAGCCTCTCGACTGTAATTATGTTGCACGGTTCGATGGATAGCGCAATGCACGATATGAATAAGGATGGCTTTGCCGATATGCCAAAGTCTAACCAGATAAACATCGCAAACAAGTGGTTGTGGCAGAATCGTGATGGCATTCAGCTACGCTGGGGCTGGAAGTTCGTGAATGAGAACCGCCTCGGTGGTAAGTTGGGTTATAACGAGGATTTGTATGACGAGATGATGCGCGATCCGCTTAATTGCAACACCTATGGCTCGAAGATTCACAATAAGAACTTCAACGCATATACAAAGCTTGGTATTCCAGTAGGTTATGAGCGTACCTTTACTGGCGACCCTGACGATGCTGTGCAGAATAATATCGCTATGGTTCTCGACTATGATAACTATGCTACAGACTCATACTTCGGTGTAAATAGCGTCGATGTTGAGGAGCAGACCGTGCGTTTCAATGCAACCTACGCTCACTACTTTACACAGCGCTCATCACTCAATGCGGGTGCTTCGGCTTATGTCCGTATGTTGGATAACGAGTACCTACAGAGGGGTGTTGTGTCAGATTATAAGTGGAGTGTTGAGGATGATGCTATCTTGGCAGAGCCAGGTATCTTCGCAGAGTACACCTATAATAATGAGGATAAGTTCTCATGGGTTGTAGGCCTCCGTGGTGACTATGCTATGGTTGACGGCGGCTACTACTACGATGCTAAGCCAGAGTTCCTAATAACACCACGCTCACATATCCGCTGGGCTATCACCCCACGCACAACATTGCGTGCCTCGGCAGGTCTTGGTTCGCGCCGTCAGAATCTTGTTACGGACAATATCTGGATGATGACAACATCGCGCGATATTAAGTTTGCAAACCTTACAAACGATATGGAGAAGGCTGCAACCTTTGGCGGTAGCCTCTCGCAGACCTTCCATCTTGCAGGTGATGACCAGACGACTATCAGCTTTGACTACTTCCGTACGCAGTTCTTTAATACTATGGTCTTTGACCAGGAGACAAGTGGTAACACAATCCTTATCTACAACACTGCGGGTAAGTCATATACAGATAACTATCAGGTGGACTTTAACTGGACACCATTCCGTGGCTTCGACCTCTTTGCTACATTCCGCTATACTAACGCTATGATAACCTTGGAGCGCGATGGTAAGCAGTATCTTGTGGAGCGTCCTTTGACATCACGCTATAAGGGTCTTATCAATATTCAGTATGCAGTGCAGCGCTGGGTGTTTGATGTAACAGCGCAGCTTAATGGTCCTGTGCGTCTTCCTGAACTTGATGGCAACTTGACTAAGGCTCAGAATGACCCAACACTCTCTCCTGTATATCCTATGTATTTCGCGCAGGTAAGCTATAAGATGAGTAACCTTACATTGTACGTAGGTTGTGAGAATATCGCAAACTACCTTCAGGGTGTCGGTGTAGATGGTGGCAATGCACCTATCATTGGCGGTGATAGACCTTTCGAGCCAGGCTTTAACTCATCACAGGTATGGGGCCCACTTATGGGTAGAAAGTTCTATGTAGGTCTACGACTTAATATATACTAATAGGTCGTTGAAATAATAAATTAAATGATAAATCGTTAACAAAATAAAACCTTAAAGCTATGAAGAAGATTATTTTGATGTGCCTTGTAGCACTTTTCTCTGTTGGTATTGCTAACGCTCAGGAGCCTAAGAAGGGTGATAAGAAGAGTGTTGTTGTGGAGTTTGTAACAGATATTGATTGTGCAGGTTGCGCAAAGAAGGTGACAAACACTATCCCTTATGAGAAGGGTGTTAAGGATGTTAAGGTTGATGTTGCAACAAAGACTGTAACAGTTACCTACGATCCTGCTAAGACAAACGAGCAGACTCTAACTAAGGCCTTTGAGAAGATTAAGATTAAGGTTGTAGAGACAAAAAAGGCAGAGTAAATCAAAGTTGTAATGATGCCAAAAGAAAGGTGACTGTCCATTAACTTATTGGACAGTCACCTTTTTTCTTGTGAAGTTGTATAACAAGGGCTAATTTTAGGCGCACGAAGCTCGAAAAAGCGGAGTTTACTAGGCGTAAATGAGCATTTTAAGAGCAAGTGCAACGCTAAAGAAGCCTTGTTAGACAGCTTCCTAATCGTTTAATGGCGCAGATTCTATTAGTGGCAGCCATTGCAGTCGCAACCGTCGCCGCACTCGTGCTCACCACAGCTACCGCCGCAGTCGCCACAACCGCAACCACCACCCATGATCTGTGAAAGATCCTCAGGTGTAGTGTCGCGTACATCTACAACAGTAACATCGAAGTTCAAGGTCTTACCAGCCATAGGGTGGTTGAAGTCCATCATTACAGACTCCTCCTTAACCTCCTTAACAACGCCCATCATGTGCTGACCCTCAGCTGTAGCCATAGGAATCTGGCTGCCTACGAACAAAATCTCCTCAGCAACCTTGCCGTCCATCATAAATACGCTCTTTGGAAGCTCAACAATAGCCTCAGCGATAACCTCACCGTAACCATCCTTAGCCTCAAGAGTGAACGATACAGACTCACCTGGCTCCTTATCCATAATAGCCTCCTCGAACTTAGGAAGCAACATACCCATACCGCAGATAAACTGCAAAGGCTGACCTGGCTGTGACTGATCAGCAATCTGACCGTCTACTGTAAGCTTATAGTCTACAGAGACCATCTTACCATTCTCTACTTTCATGTCTATAATTTTTTAAGTTAATAAAATCTTATTTAGCGAGCGCAAAGATAACTTCTTCCGTTGTAGTTGCCAAATTTACGAGGTGAAAAGTGAACATGGGAGAGTGAAAAGTGAAAAGTGAAAACTGAAAAGTGTGATGTCTGTGATGCAATTTTCGGAAAAAAGTAAAAAATATGAGAGAAAAATTAGGCGTCTACAACAAAAAATAATGGAGAAATTGAAAGATGAAAACTGAAAAGTGATGTGCTTGCAAAGAAATTTTATAAAAATTTTGCGAGGTGTATATTGTATTTGAGTTGCCATTTTTCAGTTTCTATAAATCTATTTTACATTTTAGTTGAAAGTTTTTTTGATGCACTATACTCTGTGAATATATGAGGTCAAAGCGTGCGCGCGTTATTATATATAGGTATAAACCTTATATATGGGTGAAAATGAAAAAAAAAACGCGAGAACTGAAAAAAAAATGGTCAGAGTATTTCTCGTTTCATAAAATAGTTGTATATTTGCACTCGATTTTCCGCTTAAACCTAAAAAATGGTGCGGATTGTTCTTTGAAAGAGCGAGTACAAAAAATTTTTTGAAAAAAGTTTCCAAAAAATTTGGAAGTTAAAAAAAATGTTGTACCTTTGCACTCCGAAATGGTTAACGCCGATGTAGCTCAGTTGGCCAGAGCAGCTGATTTGTAATCAGCTGGTCGGGGGTTCGAATCCCTCCATCGGCTCACCCAAGCCTTGAGAGTTTTTCTCAAGGCTTGTAAATATCAGGGAAGATACCAGAGTGGCCAAATGGGGCAGACTGTAAATCTGCTGGCGCACGCCTTCGGTGGTTCGAATCCATCTCTTCCCACTTATGACGCCGTCGGAGTTTCAAAGTCTTG
>JAFYRL010000036.1 GCA_017546975.1 Alistipes sp. | reverse complement strand
TCCACGCCCTTAATCTTGTTTTCAAGAGTGTATCTAATGACACCCTTACCGCCATCATCATCAAACGACACTACCGCCTCAGATGTAAGCGTCAACATCGGAGTCTTCGCCTCAACCTCTGTTTTAGGCTGCTCACTACATGCCACAAATGGCAACGCAAGAAGTAGATATAGTAGTTTTTTCATTTAAGGGATGTTCTATAAATTAGTAAACAAGTTTTTCGTTGTTGGAAGATTCTATTTCGGTTGCTTTTGAATTTATTTTAGCTTCTATCTCATCTTTCCTCAGTTATAATGCCCGCATTACGCCTTCGAAAAAGATGAGAAGCCTGCTAAAAATTCGCTCCAAAATCAACTCGACCCAATTTGTAGAACCTCCCTTAAGTAATTCCACTTATGTGTTAATATTTGGCTAACACGAAAAACATCCTCAACTCAATATAAAAGAGCCATTACTAAGTTCGTAGTTAGCACCCAGCCTTTTTTAGGTTAGAAGGGGTTAGATGTATCGCCGAGTCTCAACTACCACGGATGGTGCATACTTGGAGTATTTCCCATTCTAGGCAATAAGCTCGGTGACGCAGACGACCCCTTATCACTAAAAATTAAGCGTTGATCATCATTGGCATAAGCAACATCAACACATCCACCGCCTTCTTATCATCGTATACAGGCTTGAATACACCTGCTCGTGTTGAGTCAGCAAGTTCGATAACTACGGTTGGAGAGTCGATGTTTGAGAGAATCTCAACAAGGAATGTTGACTTGAAGCCGATAGTTACAGGCTGACCCTCATAGCTGCATGAGATAGTCTCGTTCGCAGATACTGAGAAGTCGATATCCTGAGCTGCAAGGCTGATGCGGTTTGATGCGATATCCATGCGGATAAGGTTTGTTGTTGGGTTTGAACATACCGCAACACGCTTGATACCATTAACAAGCTCTACACGGTCTACAAGAACCTTGTTAGGGTTTGATGATGGAATTACAGCGTTGTAGTTAGGATAGTTACCCTCGATAAGGCGACATACAAACTTATGATTCTTAAGTTCGAAAGATACATTCTTAGCATCGAACGATACGCGGATAGGCTCCTCCTCCTTTAATAGCACACCCTTAAGAAGGTTTGCTGGCTTCTTAGGTAGGATAAACGAAGCGTTGAAGTCCACATCTGGGCACTCAGCAACTGAGCGTACAAGCTTATGGGCATCTGTAGCCACAAAGGTTACCTTACCCTCCTCAAAGTTGAAGTATACACCATTCATCACTGGGCGAAGCTCATCGTCTGCAGTAGCAAAGATGGTCTTGTTGATACCCGAGATAAGCATATCTACATCGAGAAGTATCTCCTTACGCTCAGCACCGATAGTCTGCATAGCTGGGTAGCTCACAGCACTTGCACCAGGGATAGAGAGCGAGCCACTTGCCCAGCGTACCTTAATCTCCCATGTAGTGTCGTTGACATCGAACTCAAGAGGCATCTCTGGAAACTCCTTCAATGAGTCAAGCATAAGCTTTGCTGGTGCAGCAATCACACCCTCACGCTCTACATTCTCAACATTGAGGTGACCAACAAGTGTAGTCTCAAGATCAGATGTCGTAACAGTAAGTTCGTTACCCTTTAGCTCCAATAGGAAATAATCAAGGATAGGGAGTGTGTTCTTATTGCTGATAACCTTACCAGTTGTTGCAAGTAGCGACAATAGCGCAGAGCTTGATACAGTAAATTTCATAGTTGTGTTAGTTTTTTTATTTTTGTTATTACTTAATTTTCCTTGTTTTCTAAATTTTGCGAATGGTTAGAGTGTTGCAAGTTTATCGAGTGCAATCTCAATCATACGGCGCACAAATGGTTTGTAATCTGTGCATGCGTTCTTGGCTACGCGCTGAGCGATGATAGTACATATCGTTGCTGCGCGGTGTCCCATAAGCGCTGCAAGTCCCGCAAGCGCCGAGCCCTCCATCTCGAAGTTAGTGATACGACGCTCTCCAAATTTGAAGTTCTCAATCTTCTCGTTGAGTTTTAGATCATGCGGCTGTAGGCGCACCCAGCGACCCTGAGGCGCATAGAAACCTGGCGCCGCAATGGTTATGCCCTCGCATGTAGTATCCTTGAATAGTTCAAAGAGTTCCTTGTCAGCATCCACAAAGTATGGTGCAGGAAGTTTCTCATACCATGCAGTATGCTCCATGAAAGCCTTCTCAAGCTCCAAGTCACACACACCATCACGACCAGCGTAGTACGACAGTAGACCATCAAATCCGAGTGATGTACGCGAGAATACAACCTCACCGACCTCAATATCCTGCTGTATAGCACCCGATGTACCGAGACGCACAAGAGTTAACTGACGAAAGTTCTCCTTAACTTGGCGCGTCTCGAAGTCAATATTTGCGAGAGCATCAAGTTCTGTAACGCAGATATCTATATTACCGATGCCTATACCGGTTGACATCACGGTCATACGCTTACCCTTGTATGTTCCCGTGATTGTTAGAAACTCTCTATTTGAGACCTCACACTCTTTAGTGTCGAAATACTCTGCAATCATCGCCACACGCGCTGGATCACCCACAAGTATAACTACATCCGCCAACTGTTCAGGCTTAAGATGAAGGTGGAAAATAGAGCCATCGCCATTGATTATCAACTCAGAAGATGGTATCGTTCTCATATCTTAAAATAAATTATACTCATTATATTTTTAATATTCGCGTAAAATTAGTAATTTTGTCAGAAATAGCAAAACTTTTAGAGACTTTTTATAAAATATGACACTCATAAAATCTATATCAGGTATTCGCGGCACCATAGGTGGCAAGCAGGCTGAGAACCTCACTCCTATAGATGTTGTTAAGTTTACAACTGCTTACTCTCGACTCATCAAGGCCAAGCATCCAGATAGAAATATCACCGTTGTTGTAGGTCGTGATGCCCGCATCTCTGGTGAGATGGTCGATGCACTCGTTGTCGGCACACTCCTCGGCTGTGGCGTTGATGTAATCAATGTTGGTCTTTGTACTACACCAGGCACGGAGATGGCAGTCATAACACACAAAGCAGACGGAGGTATCATAATCACAGCATCGCACAACCCTCGCCAGTGGAATGCACTCAAGCTCCTCAACGAGCGTGGCGAGTTCCTCAACGATACTGAGGGCAAAGAGGTGTTGGCTCTTGCCGAGGAGGTGGAGTACAACTACCCTACCATTGACCATATTGGCAAGGTGATACTTAGAGAGGACTTCAATCCTAAGCATATTGAACAGGTTTTGGCGCTACCATTGGTAGATGTCGAGGCTGTGCGTAAGCGTAAGTTTAAGGTTGTTGTAGATGCTGTCAACTCTGTTGGTGGAGTTGTTATCCCAGCTCTATTGCGCGAGCTTGGATGCGAGGTCGTAGAGATTAACTGCGAGCCTACAGGCGAGTTCGCACACAACCCTGAACCTCTTCCAGAGAACCTTACTGAGATTTCGGAGGTTATACGCCGCGAGGGTGCAGATCTTGGCGTTGTTGTCGACCCAGATGTTGACCGCTTGGCTTTCGTCATGGAGAATGGCGAAATGTTTGTCGAGGAGTACACCTTGGTGGCTGTTGCCGACTACATCTTACGCCATACAAAGGGCAACACCGTATCAAACCTCTCATCATCGCGCGCACTAAGCGATGTTACAGCACGCTATGAGGGTTGCTCTTACTCTGCCGCTGCTGTTGGTGAGGTAAATGTTGTTGCTAAGATGAAGGAGACAGGCGCAGTTATCGGTGGTGAGGGCAATGGTGGAGTCATCTATCCTGAGCTACACTATGGCCGTGATGCACTTGTGGGCGTTGCTCTCTTTTTGACCTATTTTGCAAGCCTCAACATGACCATGTCAGAGCTTAGAAAAAGTTACCCTGCGTACTATGCATCTAAGAACAAGATTGAGCTGACACCAGAGATTGATGTAGACAAGATTTTGTCAACTATAAAATCAAGATACTCAGGTGAGAGAGTCAACGATATTGACGGCGTAAAGATTGACTTTGCAGAGAATTGGGCACACCTGCGCAAGTCTAATACCGAACCAATTATCCGCATCTACACCGAGGCAAAAACTATGGCTGAAGCTGATAGCTTAGCTAAGCGCTTTATTTCCGAAATAGAACAAATTTGCAAAGCATAAATTTTAGACAATATCAACTTAAAACTATTCAACTATGAAACTAGCAACTGAATACATCGACAAGAACAAGGAGCGTTTCTTGGATGAACTCTTCGATCTTCTTCGCATTCCTTCTATCAGCGCACAGCCATCATTGCACAAGAACGACATGGTGCGTTGTGCTGAGTGGTTAGCAGCTGCTTTGGTAAAGGCAGGTGCAGATCGTGCTGAGGTTATGCCTACCGAGGGTAACCCTGTAGTATATGCTGAGAAGATTATCGACCCTAAGGCTAAGACCGTGCTTGTATATGGTCACTATGATGTTATGCCTGAGGATCCAATTGACGAGTGGAAGACCAACCCATTCGAGCCAGAGATTAAAGATGGCCGCATCTGGTGCCGTGGCGCTGATGACGACAAGGGTCAGCTTTATATGCACGCTAAGGCATTCGAGGCTATGGTAGCTACAGACACTCTACCATGTAATGTTAAGTTTATGCTTGAGGGTGAGGAGGAGATTGGTTCACCAAGCCTCTACAAGTTCTGCGCAGACAACAAGAAGCTCCTCAAGGCCGACATCATTCTTGTATCTGATACATCTATGATTGGTCTTGACACCCCAACCATCACTGCAGGTCTCCGTGGTTTGACCTATATGCAGGTGGAGGTGACAGGTCCAGATAAGGATTTGCACTCAGGACTATTCGGTGGTGCTGTTGCAAACCCTGCAAATATTCTTGCGAAGCTCGTAGCATCACTAACTGATGAGTTTGGCCGTGTAACTATTCCTGGCTTCTATGATGATGTACGCATCCTCTCAGAGGCTGAGCGCAAGGCTTTGAACAAAGCCCCATTCTCTCTTGACGAGTATAAGAAGGCCCTCGACTTGGGCGATGTAGCAGGTGAGATTGACTACACAACAATGGAGCGCACAGGTATCCGTCCATCACTCGATGTTAACGGTATTTGGAGCGGCTACACTGGCGAGGGCACAAAGACCGTCATTCCTTCTAAGGCATACGCAAAGATCTCTATGCGTCTTGTTCCTAACCAGGACTTCAAGAAGATTGCAAAGCTCTTTGAGAAGCACTTCAAGAGAATTGCTCCTAAGAGCGTTAAGGTTAAGGTTGAGTTCTTGCATGGTGGCGCACCTTATGTATCTCCTACCGACCTTCCAGCATACAAGGCTGCAGAGAAGGCTGTTGAGACTACATTCGGCATCACACCACTCCCATTCTACTCAGGTGGTTCAATTCCAATTATCTCTGGTTTCGAGAACATCCTCGGCATTAAGTCTATTTTGCTCGGCTTCGGTCTTTCGAAGGATGCTATCCACTCTCCTAACGAGAGCTATGGTCTTGACCAGTTCTATAAGGGATTGGAGACTTTGCCATACTTCTACAAGTATTTCGCAGAGATGAAGTAATATCCGAAAGATAAGAGTATCATTAACCCCTGAAGGAGTACGCTTTACTTCAGGGGTCTTTTTTCAAAACAGACTACATAATGACCCGCACAAATATCCTCACAATAATTCTCGCAACGCTATTTATCGGTTGCACCACACAACCTAAGGAGCAGCTATATACTAAGGAGTTGATATTTCCTTCTAACGCAACACTCGAAGAGAAGATTGATATGGCAGCACGCCTAACCCCAAGCAAAGAGCAGTTAGCATGGCAACAGATGGAGTTCACCGCTTTTCTACACTTTGGCATCAACACCTTCACAGATAACGAGTGGGGCAACGGCACTGACAGTCCAGAGCTTTTCAACCCTACGGAGCTTGACTGCGAGCAGTGGGTGCGTGCACTCAAGGATGCGGGTTTTAAGATGGCAATACTCACAGCCAAGCATCATGATGGCTTTTGTCTATGGCAGACCGAGACCACAGAGTACTCGGTGAAGCACTCACCTTGGCGCGAGGGTAAGGGTGATGTAGTCAGAGAGCTTAGCGATGCTTGCAAAAAGCATGGTATTAAGTTTGGTGTATACCTCTCTCCATGGGATAGAAATGCCCCATCTTATGGCGACTCTCCTGCGTATAACCGCCTCTTCATAGCACAGCTTAGCGAGCTACTTACCAACTATGGTAGTGTCGACGAGGTGTGGTTTGATGGAGCGTGTGCCGAGGGTCCTAACGGCAAGAAGCAGGTCTACGACTGGGAGGCCATTCTTAGCACAATACGCCGTCTACAGCCAAATGCAGTGACGGCTATTATGGGCGACGATGTGCGCTGGGTAGGCAACGAAGGTGGCTTAGGAAGAACAACAGAGTGGAGCGTAACGCCATACACCCCAAAATCATATAGCTATAGCACCGCAGCAAACTCTGCCCTCGGTTTGGAGGAGATGTCTAAGGATCTAGGCAGCAGAGAGCTTATAGCCAAGGCTGAGCGTCTACATTGGTATCCATCCGAGGTAGATGTATCGATACGCCCAGGATGGTTCTACCACGAGTGGCAGGACAGACAGGTACGCTCGCTTGGCAACTTAGTCGAGATATACTTTAGCTCTGTTGGCCGTAATTCTGTACTTCTACTAAACATCCCACCCAATAGACGAGGTCTTATACATGAGATTGACGCAGCACGAATCAAGGAGCTACGAGAGTACATAGACAAAACCTTTGCAAGGAACTTGGCTACAAACGCCAAATCTTATAAAGGCATCAAGGAGGGTGATGCGATTATCTTAGATGTAGCTGAAGGCGAGAGTGTAAACACACTACTTATAGGCGAGGATATATCTAAGGGTCAGCGCGTTGAGGAGTTTATAATTGAAGCATACATAAACGGTGCATGGCACTACATTGCCAAGGGCACAACCATAGGTTATAAGCGTCTAATACGCTTCTCAGACACCACGGCCGAGAAGATTAGAGTAACAATAGCACACACGCGCAAAGATGCCAATATTTCAACCATAGGATTATACTACGCCGAGCTACTAACCGAGAGTTCAGCACTCCTTAGAGTTAGCGATATCTCTACCGAGGATTGGCAGTGTGTAAACATCAATGCCGAGGCGGCTATTGACGGCAATAGATCCACTACATGGCAGAGTGAGGGTTTAGTACCTCTTATCGTAGATATGGGCAAGGAGGAGGAGATTAGCGGTTTCTGCTACGCTCCCACCACCGAGGAGGAGCTATGCGGTACAATCTTCAAATACAACTTCTACATCAGCCTTGACGGTGAGGAGTGGGTACTCTGCCAGACAAGCGGTGAGTTCAGCAACATAAAGCACAACCCTATTCCATACTATGTTCACTTTGGCAGAAGTTATCGTGCTCGATACTTCAAATTAGAGCCAATACAAGAGATTGATGGCAAGGAGTATACATCCATTGGAGAGATAGGCGTGCTTAAATAGTGTAAAACAAAGATAAAAATAGCAATACAAGGCGTTACATCAACACTTTTTTTGTAACTTTGCGCTGTTATATACACCACACAAAGATGAGATTGATTTTTAAGATTTTTGCATGTGCTGCGGCACTGATATTCATTGGGGGTTGTAACCATGTGCCTGAAACCACACTAAAGCAATTTCAGGTAAATAGCAATATTCAGTGTTCATATATCAACCAGGAGGTTACAATTAAGTTTGAACTTGACCCGTCAGATAAGGATAACAATATCCGCTACACAGCGGTGGATAATGTAGATTGGATATCCTACTTAGATACATCGCGCAGTGGTGAGATCATTGCCCATATCGATGAGAATAGTGGCAATGCACGCACCGCTACAATAACCCTCTCGGCAACAGGATATAAGAGTGCAAAAATATCGCTTAAGCAGTTTGGAGTTCCTACCGAGGTTGCTACACACACCCTTATGTTCTACTTCTTCGGCACCAGCCTTGACCGCTACTTCAAGGGCAACATCGAGGATGCTATTAAGGCTATTGAGGGTGGTATTCTTGGTGTTAACAACCGCGTAGTATTCTTCCGTCATAAGAACAGAACTACGGGTTATATCGCTGAGTTGGTATACGATATTAGTAGTGGCAAGTGTACCGAGAAGATCATCGAGTCAGATATTATTATCGAGGACAACCCTATTAAGCCAGAGTTTATAACCAAGATTATTGACAAGATGGCATCAAGCGCACCAGCCGAAAGATACGGTATGGTGATGGCTGGCCATGGCCAGGGATGGATTACACGCGAGATGCTCAACGGCGCAAGTGGCATATCAACACTTAACTACACAGCACCACTCTTTACCCCTGCCGTAGGAGCAGAGGTTACGCGTGCCTTTGGAGAGAGCAATGTGCAAGTAAACCCTGGCGAGATTGCCGAAGGTATAAACAACAGCATCGTCAATATCGACTACATCCTTTTTGATGCATGCTTCATGTCAAATATCGAGACGATATATGAGCTACGCAACTCAGCAAACTACATCATTGCTTCACCATGCGAGATTATGGGTAAGGGCTTTCCATATGAGCGTACACTACCCCATCTATTCGCAAATGATGGTGCAAACTCGGATTATGCAGCAGCAGCAGAAAGCTACTATCTATACTACCGCGACAGCTATAGCGGCAACTCACGCTGTGGTTCTGTTGCCGTATATGAGTGTAGCGAGATTGAAGCACTTAAGGATGCTACAAAGGAGCTAGTTAAGAGTGCCAAGACCCTTGAGAAGACATCGTCACTACAGACCTACGAGGGTCAAAACCCACACTACTTCTACGACTTTGGCGAGTGGGCAAATGTTGTAGCTACAGACACCGAGGCTCGTAAAAGCTTCAATAATCAGCTCGATAAAGTTGTGGTTGCGAAGTATACACTCGACTCATTCTACTCAGCATATGGCAGCTATGGCACATATCCAATCGACACAGAGGTCTACTCTGGCGTTACTACATCGGCACCAAGTAGCATTTTGAGTTCATATTGGAAACAGACCGAGTGGTATAAGAGTGTGTGGGAGTTGTAAAATTAAGATATATTCTATATCTTTGCACGCTCATACAACATGAAAATTAAAAGATAATTAAGATATGTTTGAAAATCTAACCGAGAAACTTGAACGCTCGTTTCAAATTCTAAGGGGTGAGGGTAAAATCACCGATATCAATGTTGCGGAGACCCTAAAGGAGATTCGCCGCGCTTTGATTGATGCCGATGTAAGCTACAAGGTAGCAAAGAAGTTCATCGACGATGTTAAGGAGAAGGCTATGGGCCAGGATGTACTCCGCTCAGTTAAGCCTGGACAGATGCTTACAAAGATTGTGCGCGACGAGTTGGCACAGCTTATGGGTGGCACAGCTACAGATATCAAGCTTGAGGGTAACCCAGCAGTAATTCTTATCGCCGGTCTTCAGGGTTCTGGTAAGACAACATTCTCTGGTAAACTCGCATCGTTGCTTAAGGAGAAGCGTGGCCGTAAGGTGTTGCTCGTAGCTTGTGATGTATACCGTCCTGCTGCTATCGACCAGCTTAAGATTCTTGGTCAGACTGTAGGTGTAGAGGTATATACCGAACCAGGAAACAACAAGCCTGTGGAGATTGCTCAGAACGCTATCAACTACGCACGACAGAAGTCATACAATACCGTTATTGTCGATACTGCAGGTCGTCTTGCTATTGACGAGGCGATGATGGTGGAGATTACTGAGATTAAGGCAGCCGTAAAGCCATCTGAGACACTCTTCGTTGTTGACTCAATGACAGGTCAGGATGCAGTAAACACCGCTAAGGAGTTCAATGACCGTCTTGACTTTGATGGTGTTGTTCTCACTAAGCTCGATGGTGATACCCGTGGTGGTGCAGCTATCTCTATCCGCTCAGTAGTAGACAAGCCTTTGAAGTTTATCTCTTCAGGCGAGAAGATGGATGCCCTCCAGGTATTCCACCCAGAGCGTATGGCAGATCGTATCCTCGGCATGGGTGATGTTGTATCATTGGTTGAGCGCGCACAGGAGCAGTTCGACGAGGAGGAGGCACGCAAGCTTAAGAAGAAGTTGATTAAGGATCAGTTCAACTTCAACGACTTCCGCGACCAGATTGCTCAAATTAAGAAGATGGGTAACCTAAAGGACCTCGCATCTATGATTCCTGGCATGGGCAAGGTACTTCGTGATGTAGATATTCCAGATGATGCATTTAAGCACACAGAGGCTATCATCGACTCTATGACACCTGCAGAGCGCGAGAACCCAGAGATTATCAATGCAAGCCGCCGCGAGCGTATCGCTAAGGGTTCAGGCACATCTGTTATGGAGGTGAACAAACTCCTTAAGCAGTTTGACCAGACACGCAAGATGATGAAGACTGTAGCAGGTGGTGGCCTACAGAAGCAGATGAGAAATATGAAGCGTGGCGGTGGCCGTCGTCGCTAATCGCTTAACACCATATAATATTATAGCCCGACTAACTTAGTCGGGCTATAATATTATATAATGTGCAGTAGGCCTACTTAGAAACAGGCTTAACCATTACCTTCTGCTCCTTATTAGCCGCTGGATTATTACCCTTAGGTGTCTTGCTCATATTGAGTTTATCACCCTTGATAAGGGTAGGACGCGCAATTTTCTTCGCCTGCTTCTCAGCCTCCATAGCAGCAAGCTCCTCCTCTGTAGGACCATAGCTTACAGACTTAAGCTTGATATTCATAACTACAGCATCGTTAGCCGCTACAGCACGATTACCAGCCTTGCCGAAAGCAAGTGATGCTGGCATCCATACAGTAATCTCACCACCCTCACCAACATTCTGAAGTGCATACTGCATACCCTTCAATAGGGTCTTAGATACAGGCATACGCATATTTCTTAGGTTGTCGAGCTGCTGTGTAAGCTGTGTAACGCGCATCATTGCGTTCATATCCTTAACCTTTGCTGTGTCAACAATCGCAGCCTTAGCCTCCTCCAACGCATGGCTCAATATCTGCTCACGCTTAGCGTGTGACTCAACAAGTTTACCACCACGAGTATAGAGGTCATAGCTAATGCTAATAGTATCGTTCAAGCCCTTAGGCTTAACTGTGTTACCAGCAACATTCACACGGAAATAGAGCGTATCATCCTCAACAACCATAGCATTTACGCCACGCTGCTTAGACACACGCTCAAGCCACTTACGCGATGTCTCAGCGTTGTATGCTGGGAACTCATTCATGTGATACTGCTGAAGACCTGAACGCATCTGCACAACGCTTAGTCGAAGAAGCGTATCTGTGAGAACCTCGCTCTCCACAGCAAAAGCCTCCTCAATAGCCTTACGGAACCAATACATGTTCAATGGATATGCTGAGTTCACAACATAACCAGCGATATCGTGACCAAACATCTCTGACACACGCTCCTGAGTAAACTCCTCATTAAATAGAGGTGTCTCCTCGGTTGCAGAATCCTCGTTCTTAGATATATTCTTACGGAACTGAGCCATGGTATATGGCTGCATGCACTCCTTATTGAAGCGATTCATAAGCTCCTTATTCTCCTCCAAGAAATCGTAGTCGAGTGCCTCCTTAGATAGTTCCTCACCAAGAGTTGCCACCATAACCTCAGGATCCAATGTTAGGCCTCGTGACTGAAGATGTAAACTTAGTCCAAGGCTCATACCCACAGAATAAGAGAGAGTGTCTAACTCAGCAGTTGTATCTTCAAAAACTCGATTATTAGAGTTATCGAAGTACATTGAGTTATCGACCTTGCAGCATGATGCAACAGTAGCAGCTACAAGGAGTGTACAGAAAATTCTTTTCATTTCAATCTTCATCTATTAGTTAATTTCAAATCTATCTCTTCTCAACATCTACAAGCCACAACTCGTAGTAAAGCATACTATTTGGCTTCACATTAAGCGAGTCACAGCCCGCTGAGCCAAAGGCAAGTGCCGAAGGTACCCACGCCTCAATATGGCCACCCTTACCCATAAGTTTAGCAGCCTCAATAACACCCTTAGGCATTGCACCAACATCAATACGAAGAGTATCAGCCTTTAGATAGGTAGTATCAACGACAACACCAGCCAAATCAAGAACGCGGTAACACATCTTTATCGTATCGCGGTTATTACGAATTGTATTCTTCATATCGCCCAAAGTATGCACCTTGTATGTTAGTCCAGAGTGGGTGGCTACGAACTTACGATCCTGCTTACGAAGATCTGCCAAGAACTGTGTTTCGAAAGCCTTAGTACGCTCATAAACATCATAGTTCATATACTTCAAATAGGCAGCACGAGCAACCTCATCATTGAGTTTAGGCTCTGAGAGGTAGGCATCACGCACACCCTCACACACCGCCTTAATATTGAGCAACGAATCCAAACCCATAAGGTTACGGCCGATGTTAAGACCAATAACATAGGACATTGAGTCTGCACTTGTCTGCATCAAAGGTGGTTCAACGACTGTTTGCTTCTGCTTACAGCTTACGGATGCCAACATAAGCACCACGACAAATAGGGATATAATCTTCTTCATACTATTTAGTTTCTATTATTTTCTTCTCACGCTTAGCATCAAGCACTATCAACAACGAGCCGAGGAGTGCCGCAACAGTAGATGCCATAAGGATAGCAATCTTACCCATATCTATGAACTCCTGCTGTGTATCCTTATCAAAGGCAAGGTTATCGACAAATATTGACATTGTAAAACCGATACCACCCAAGCATGCCACGGCAATAAGCATCTTCCATGTAGCACCCGAAGGACGCTCTGCTACACCCAACTTAACGGCGATATAGCTAAACAACGAGATACCCAAAGGCTTACCTACAACCAAACCAAAGAAGATACCCATACCTATAGAGCCAATCTCTGGTGTGTACTCGAATATATTGAAATACTCTGCTGAAGGGATATGTACACCCGCATTTATAAGGGCAAAGATAGGCATGATAATAAAGTTCACATAAGGCATAAGAAGGTGCTCCATACGATGGCTCATACCCTGTGCGCCATTAGATATCTGCGTCATACGGCGCATATAGTACATTCTCGACTCCTCCGCCTCATGCTCATCCTCAATCTTATCTGCATCTTTAATACCATTCTCAATAACATCCGCCTTATGGAGGTAGTATGAACGGCTATAGCGTGGTTTTGTAGGGATAAGCATTGCCATAACAACACCCGACAATGTAGCATGTACACCTGAGTAGTAGAATAGTATCCACACCACAAACGCAGGCACAAGGTATGCTATGATGCGAAACTCACCCATGCGACGCATAAAGTAGATACCGACCATTATCAACACGGCAATACCCAAGAGCAATAGGTTTGGAGTTTCGCCATAGAATAGTGCAATAACGATAATAGCGCCAAGGTCATCAGCGACAGCCAAGGCAGTAAGGAATACCTTTAGTGAGATTGGCACTCTATCACCAAGCAACGACATGATACCTATCGCAAAGGCGATATCTGTTGCTGTTGGAATACCCCAACCATTTGCCACAACAGTGCCGCTATTAAATAGCGTAAATATAAGCGCTGGTGCAAGCATACCGCCCAATGCTGCCACGATAGGTAGAATAGCCTTCTTAGGTGTCGATAGCTGGCCGTCTGACATCTCACGGCGTATCTCAAGACCCACGGTAAAGAAGAATACAACCATCAAGCCGTCGTTGACAAACTTCTCCAAGTTCATAGCCTCAGGGAAGAGCTTACCACCAAACGATAGACCAAGCTGCATGTGTAAGATGTGGTGATACCACTCAGCCGTAGCTGGGAGGTTGGCCAATAACATGGCGATAGCTACACACACAATTAGAATTATACCTCCTGCCCATGGTGCTTGTAGGAAGTTATTACCCTGTTGCGAAAGGATGTGATTACGCTTAACCCATCCAAACTTTGTAAAGACTGCCATAGCTATAATTTTCGTTACTTACTACCCTAAACCGCTACAAAACATCTGGAGCATCGTGATGCTTCAACGCCATGCAACACATATTATACAAGAGGCGTGATGCTACTGCAGCATCGGTCTTATCCTCCAAGTCAGGCACCACCTCCGTAAGATCAAATCCAACAATCTTACGACCTGAGTCCACAATACGACCCAAGAGATAAACAATCTCAGGGAAGCGCAAACCACCAGCAACCAATGTACCTGTATGAGGCGAACACTCAATTGTAAGACCATCGATATCCAACGACACATAAACATTCTCTGGCAGTTCAGCGATAATATCACTGCATATTGTAGACCAATTAACGCCCTCGAAGTGCTGCGCCCACATCTGCTGACCTGTGAAGAGCTTTATACGCTCATCATTTGTAGCCATCTCCCACTCGGCAGGGGTAAAGGCTCTAACGCCCACACCTAGGAGTTTATCCACGCCCTTAATATCTCTAAGTACATTGAACATCACCGAGTCGCTCGATAGCGAGAAGCCATGGTGTCCGTCGCGCAAATCTAAGCCCGAATCTACATGAAGAATACCGATATTTCCATACTTCTCTGCAACAGCCTTGATATGTCCGTAAGCCGTAGACTGATCACCACCAACCAAGCCAACAATCTTACCCTTACTGAGCCACTGCTTCGACTGGTTATAGATATTGTCAATCATCATCTCCGTAGCATCATTCACACGGCGCAATCTACGCTCATATACCAAGTGATCGAAGGCAAATGAGCCAATATCATCATGCACCTTGATAACACGCTCTGCATCCGAACGCAAACGATGCGATGTATCCTGAAGTGTATAGTCAATAGGCGCAGTGGCGATACCCTTACGCCAACTATATGGAGCCATAGGCTCGAAGAAGTCTACCCTACGCGATGCCTCAATAATAGCATCTGGGGCATAGGAGCTACCTGCACGCTGAGACACTGTTGTATCCCATGGCGCAGAGATAAGCACCAAAGCAGCATCCTCTGGCGATAGCGGAATGCCGAAGTAGTTACCATTATCAGGTATCGTACCATTAGGGTCAAATATCTTGTTCTCCATACTCCTGTCAAAATGTTTACTGCATAAGTAACTATCACGCAAAAATAGTAATATTTTTCGAATATTTTATATATATTTGCTAAAAATTAAGTGATGAGAGTAGTCATAGATAGAGCAATACCCTATATCAAGGGAGTACTTGAGAGATATGCTGAGGTGAACTATCTTCCTGCCGAGGAGATAACCACTGAGGTGGTACATAATGCAGATGCTCTAATCATACGCACACGCACCAAGTGCAACAAGGCTCTATTGGAGGACTCAAATGTCAGATTTATCGCCACAGCAACAATAGGCACCGACCATATTGATATCGACTACTGCAAAAGTCAGGGTATAGCAATATACTCGGCACAGGGATGCAATGCTCGCGGTGTTCTTCAATGGGTTAGCGCAGCATTGCGTCATATCACAATTGCAGATAATCGCTCTCCAAAGGACTACACACTCGGTGTTGTTGGTGTAGGTAATGTTGGCTCATTGGTATCTGAGTATGCTCGTCACTGGGGCTTCCGCGTCATGGAGTGTGATCCTCCGCGCCAGATGCGTGAAGGCGGTGAATTCTACTCGATTGACGAGATAGTGCAGCAATGTGATATAATAACGCTCCATACTCCTTTAGACTCTACAACTAAACACCTTATCAACAGCGAGCTAATATCCTCCATGCGACCAAATGCTGTGATAATCAACGCATCTCGTGGCGGTGCGGTGGATAACCGCGCAGTGCTAAATAGCGGACATCGCTATATCTTTGATGTATGGGAGGATGAGCCAAATATACCGAGCGATATACTCCATAATGCGATACTTGCAACACCCCATATTGCAGGATATTCTGCGCAAGGTAAAGCCAATGCTACGGCGATGTCTCTTAAAGCCTTAGCCAACCACTTTGATTTACCATTTAGTGATTGGTATCCCTCAGAGGTAACACCAACCACTCCACGCCTAATATCATGGGAGGAGATGTGTGAGAGACTACCCCACTACTTCGATATCGAAAAGGAGAGTAACATACTAAAGCACAACGCTTCGGATTTTGAGCATCTACGCAACCATTACAACTACCGCGAGGAGTGGTATTAGGGTATAGATATAAAAGCTAAGAAGTGTGGTACTGCACGCATATTAAATATGCAAAGCGTACCACACTTCTTAGTTTATTTATAAACTCCTTATTTAAGGATGCATTGGAGGTCTGCCGAATGCATGTGCTCCAGGCTTAACATCCATTCCCTCATACTTTGACATATCCGTTGTTGCATTCTTGCCGAAGTGTCTGAGGTTATAGTTGAACTGAACAGTAAAGTAACGACCAACAACACTATTCCAAGCATTCTGCGTATAACCGCTACCTACGGTGCGTACAAAGGCATTATTCTGATTAAACATATCGTTCACACCTACGAGTACTTCACCAAGCTTGTTTTTGAAGACCTTCTTACCGAGATAGAAGTTACAGATTAGGAAGTCCTCGTTGTAGTTATCTGTAAAGCCAATATACTGGTTATAGTTTGCAGCAGCTGTTAGACTGAAGCCCTTCCAGAATACCCACTTCAACGAACCTGATGCAGTGTGGCTGAAGTACTGGTTGTTCTTACCACGCATAGCCAATGATTGTGTAGCATCATTATATGCTCCATTCCACTGAATAGTAAAGTCGATATTCTCCGAGATATTACTACCTAGAGATACGGTCGCATCGTAACCCATGTTATTTGTAAAGTTGGTCTTGCCGTTAATCATAGATGGTGTCTTAGACCAATTAGCACCCAACATTATATTTAGGTTACACTTTATAGGCGCAATAGGGAAACCATAGCTTACATGAGTACGGAGGTTAGCAAAGCCATCCATATTCTTGTATGTAGAGTACTGCAATGGGTTATATGTATCATTGCCCACCTGCAATGTCTTGTTATACTCTATTGACTGACCGATATAGTTCTGTGTAAACTGTGTAGAGAACATCCACATAAAGGTACGACCCTTCTCAATGTTCGAGCGTACATAGTGGAAGTTGATACGGTGTGTATATGAAGACTCAAGATTAGCGTTACCCTGACTAATATACTGTACATTTGATAGATCTGGAATCTCCTGCAAGTTACGAACATCAGGATTCTGAGTATATGAACTTATAAATACACGAATGGTGTTCTGTGGGTTAAATGCCACATTAGCCATGAAGAAGTATGTAAAGTTGTCAAATGGCTTAGAAATCTTCTGACCATTCGCCAAGCCATCAAGCGTAGAGTGCTGATAGTAGAGATTTGCCACTACGGTATTGCGTCCCTTAGCATAGCGATAACCAGGACCTACACGATGTTCAGTGCTTGTGCTTGTATTGTATGACGAGAGCAAAGCATCTGGTTCTCCAGCAACTGCATAGTCAGCACCAGTAATATAAGCATTCTTATCAAGATCCTGATACTCATAATCCATACGATACTGGAAGCTAAGCTGTGAGGTCTTAGATAGTGGCTCGGTATAAGTGAAGTTAACTCTTACATCGTCCTCACCCTGACGGCTATCCGAGTGTACATACTGCATATCAGGCGTAGCAACACCATTTTCATCAAAGTTTGTCTTAAGTGTAGAGAAACTATTAGTCCATGAATCAGGTGTCTGGCGCGTAGAGTAACGACCATCCAATGTTATGGTACGACCTACCTTGCCAAGCTTCACACGATACTGCAAGAACTCGCTAAAGCGATAAGCATGAGACTGGCCTCGTGAGCCGTTGAAGAGCATTTCATATGGATTACCCTCTGGAACACTCTCGCCCTTAAGTTCACCATACTGCTGGCTATAAGGATTATTACCCTGGAAACTAAGGCTTGTACGCGACATAAGCGACATATTCTCGTTAATCTTCCAATCAACGCGTGCGTTTAGTCTGTGGTTGAAGTTATGTGTCTCAGACTCACCCTCCTGAATCTGATAATCATCAGGAGATGGTGTATAGTACCAACGCTCCAAGATACTCTTATTCTTAGTATCTGTCTGATTGTAGAAGTATGAACCATTGAGCTTTACTTTATCATCCTTACCCCAAGTGTTAGAGTACTGCATACCTATAGAGGCAACATTCGCAACACCACTCTGTGGGCGCACCATATACTGGCCTACACCACGGCCACGACCACCACCTGGACCACCAGGGCCGCCTCCGCTACCACCTGTAACGCCAAGGATATCCTCAAACGAGAAGTTCTGCTGATTTACATTATTGAATAGGCCGATAACAGAGATACGAGAGTTACCCTGGAAGATATTAACATTACCTCCCATGTTATACTTATGGTGAGATGTTACACTCTCAACCTCTGGTTTATACTGTGTCTCGTTAGCAAAACTTAAATCTGTAGGTGCTCCATCAACATATGGCTGGTAGCCATAGCCGCCATAGATCTTACCAAAGACACCTTGACGCATATTCTCCTTAGTTACGATATTGATAGCCTTGTAACCCTCGCCATCATCCATACCCGAGAACTCTGCATTATCCGAAAGTTTATTAAATACCTCGATGCGGTCTACAGACTGCGCTGGGAGAGAGTTAAGTGCCGTAGATACATCCTCACCAAAGAACTCCTTACCATCAACAAACACCTTTTTAACCTGCTCTCCCTGAGCCTCAACCTGACCATTTGAGATAGTGATACCCGGCATCTTCTTCAAAAGACCCTCTACATCTGCATCTGCTGCAACCTTAAATGCAGCAGCATTATATGCTACGGTATCACCATTTTGTGATGTACGCAATGCCTGCACCTCCTTAACTACGGTGTCAATAGCCACACCCTCCTGGATTGCGATATTACCAAGATTTGTTGTTGTCTCAGTGAGCTTAACATGTTTCTTTATGGTTGTATAACCAATAAAAGAGATTGTAATATCATACTCACCAAGCGATAGACCTGTCACCGTCACAGCGCCCTCAGCACCCGATACTGAGTGTCTGCGCTTATCGGTCTCAGGGTCTATAACCTCCACCACCGCACCAATGATGCCTTGGTTAGTTTCAGCATCAATAACGCGTGCTGTAATCTTAACTGACTGCGCCATGGCTGGTAGTGCCACACACAGCATAAGCATTGCTAAAAATATTCTCTTCATCGTTGATATGTTATTTACACTTTTGCAATACGAAAATAATACTTTAATTTGACATACGCCACACTTAGGGGGTCAATCGCCTAAATATGGCGGTCAAGTGACATTTTGGGGCTACGACTGTAACCACTGCTTAAACTCTGGCACACGAGCCTTCGATATAATTATGCGCTCGGGAGTCTCCACAGTAAGGTTGAGAGCCAAGCGACTACCAAACCATACAGCAATATCTCTCACTGCTGAGCGTGCCACGATAAACTGACGATTAGCCCTGAAGAAGACACTTGACGGCAACTGCTGAGACAACGCCTCAAGGGTCTTATCTACCTGATAACTCTCTCCCGTAAGCGTTGTAAGCGTAACACGCTCCTCAGAGGTATAGAAGTATGCCACATCCTCAATTTTTATAGGGAGGAGCTTGTCCTTATACCTTATAAGCATTGTCTGAAGAGCCTGAGTCTGCACCTCGCTAACCAATCTCTTGCGATTATCTGTCTGTTCCTTACGCTCCGTTGATGTGAGTCTTGTAAGTTTATCCATCGCACGGCATAAATCCTCCTCCTTAAATGGCTTTAGGAGGTAGTCTATGCTATTTACCTTGAAAGCATCGAGTGCATACTCATCGTATGCCGTAGTAAAGATTATAGGAGTATCTATCTCTACGCTGCGAAAGATACGAAAGGAGTCTCCATCAGCAAGATGTATATCCATAAAGACAACATCGGCAACAATACCCTCCCTAAAGAACTCAACAGCCTCCTCAACAGATTCCAATACTGCCACAACCTCAACATCCCCTACTACCGTAGTGAGCATACTTTTAAGATTTACTACCGCAGCAGTCTCATCCTCAACTATAACAACTCTCTTCATTCTCTAATGCTGTTTCTCCAAAGGTAAGCGAACTAAGAAGCGCTCAGCCTCATCAATAACCTCAATATCTCTACCCGAAGCAATCTGCCAACGGCTACGCAAATTATAAAGACCTATACCTGTCGATGGCTCAACATCAAGCTTTTGGTTCTTTTTATTCTCCACCTCCAACACACCATCCTTAACACGGATAATCACATGTAGTGGATTCTTTGATGTTATAGTATTGTGCTTTACTGCATTGCCGATAAGTGGTTGTAGCGACAACGCAGGGAGTGTCCAATCCATATACTTCTCATCTATATCAATATCAAAGAATAACTTATCCTCGTAGCGTATCTTAAAGAGGTAGGCGTATGCCTCGGCAAACTCCATCTCTTCCTTAAGTGTTGTCACTCCACTCTGACCATTCTGAATGATATATCTAAATGTGTATGAAAGCTGATCTATATACTCCAACGCACGGTCATTATCCTGTTCACGCACAAGCATCGAGAGGGAGTTTAACGAGTTGAAGAAGAAGTGTGGATTTATCTGTCCCATCAACATATTGTAGCGCGTAGCAAGGTTCTCTGTCTTGAGTCGCTCATTCTCCACCACAATCTTCTCTCGCTGACGCATCAACATATAGAGACGCGTATAGAGCAACGACACAGCCAACATAAATAGACACTTGGTCAACACTATGAGGTATGTGGCATCGCGTGGATCACTCTGGAAGAAGAATACTATACGCATTATACCATCCTTGAAGGCCACCACAGGGGCAAAGAAGATGCCGACAACAGATATAAGCACCACAAGAAGGATACGATGAATGACAATCTTGTTGTTATACTCACCATTGCGAGGTAGACGCGTGAGTATCACCAACATCAAGAAGGACACAAGGGCGTAGTAGATTATCTGCCATAGAAACTCTACCACGCGACTTGGACGATCGTATATTGTGTCGATATCAAACTTCTCACCATTACGCGTGTAGACCCTATCAAGACGTGGATGTGCATGCTTTGCTTTCTCATCGCCACCCACCTCACGAGTGCTGAAGCCAAGTCTATCGCCCTCCATTAGCTTATGCGTACGCACCTGCCATGCAGTGACATAGATACTATCTGCTCTTTCACAGTCGCAAATGATATATCCATGCATATCATTCGAGAGATACAACACACCACTGCTATGCTCATTCTGCACTGCACTACCAGTATTATGCTGCGCCATACCACGATCGGTGATAATCGGCAATAGCAGATATGAGAAGTTTATCACAAGACTCAACACCACAGCAGTAAATAGGTGTATGAGAATACTGTTTTTGGTCTTCATCAGAGAGTAATGAATGAAAAGTTAGAACTGGAAGCTGAAAGGTGAGAACTGAAAAGTATGGTGTCTGCGACGCGTGTTTATAAAACTTGCGCGAAGCACACCTTACCTTTCAGTTATCAGTTTTCACTTTTCAGTTTAATTTCTTGTCAGAAGGGGTAAGATACAACGCTCGGCGAAATTCGAGTCGATGGGCTGTACTTTGGCGTACTACCCATTTACAAGATATTTCGTTGGCGACAGTAGATTGCACCCCATCACAAGAAATTACTTGTACCAAGAGGCATAAGTACAATAATCTCTTGCCGTACGCTTGATAATCTCATCGCGCTGCTCAGGTGTTACATCCTTAACTTTTTTTGCTGGGACACCTGCATATACTGAATATGGTTCAAGTTTCTGGTTAGAGAGAACAAGAGCATTGGCAGCGACAATACATCCTGTACCTACAACAGCGTTATCAAGGATTGTTGCACCCATGCCAATAAGGCAGTTATCCTCGATGATACCACCATGAATAATGGCGTTGTGACCTACAGATACATAGTCACCAATGTGTGTCTGCGATGGATTCTTAGAGCCATCGTATAGTGTATGAATAACAACACCATCCTGGATATTTGTGTTATTACCAATGGTGATAGCGTTAACATCACCACGAAGTACTGCATTATACCATATAGAGCAGTTCTCACCAATCTTTACATTACCAACAATAGTTGCATTCTCTGCCAACCATGTATCCTTACCAATCTCTGGCGTGTAACCACGCACCTCTCTAATCAATGCCATAATATTCTATTTTTCTGTTTGTTTATACTCATTCCAATAGCCATCCATCTCCTCAAGGGTCATCTCGCTAAGGCTCTTACCCTGCTCCTCAGCACGCTGCTCGATATAGTTAAAGCGACGGATAAACTTTTTATTTGTACGCTCCAAGGCACCCTCTGGGTCGATACCATAGAGACGGCAAGCGTTGATAAGTGCAAAGAATAGGTCTCCCATCTCATCCGTTAGGCGCTCCTTATCCTCTGCCTTAACCTCAGCATCCACCTCCATAAGCTCCTCTTTTACCTTAGCCCACACATCCTCACGCTTCTCCCAATCGAAGCCCGCAGCCGCAGCCTTCTCACCTACGCGAAATGCCTTGACCATAGCAGGTAGCGAAACCGGCACACCACCAAGGATGCCGCTCTTACGCTTCTTCTTTCTTAGTTTGAGAGCCTCCCAATTCTGCTTCACCTCCTCAGGTGTATCAGCATGAATATCTCCATATACATGTGGGTGGCGATAGATTAGCTTATCGCATACACCATTAGCAACATCGGTATAGTCAAAAGCCCCCTGCTCATCGCCTAACTTAGAGTAGAAAGCTACATGTAGAAGTAGGTCACCCAACTCCTCCTTAACACCCTCCATATTCTTGTCTGTGATAGCATCAGCAAGCTCATAGACCTCCTCAATAGTATTATTGCGTAGGGTATCAAAGGTCTGCTCTCTATCCCATGGGCACTCCCTGCGAAGAGTATCCATAACCTCTAAGAGGCGGGCTGTTGCCTTTTCGGCTTCATTCATATTCATTGTTCTATTCTTTAGATTTTATCTTTCGTAATGGCAGTTTAAGCACTCCGAAGAATGCCTCACCAAATATTCCTGAGGACATCTTTGAAGTTCCCTCCTCACGGTCAATAAAGATTATCGAGACCTCGCCAATGGTAAAGCCAAGACGCCATGCCGAGTACTTCATCTCTATCTGGAAGCCGTAGCCATTCATCGCTATAGCATCAAGGTCGATACGCTCCAACACCTCACGGCGATAACCCACAAAGCCTGCTGTAGCGTCACACACAGGCATGCGCGTAACTATGCGCACATACTTTGATGCAAAGTATGACATGAGGAGTCTTCCCATAGGCCAGTTGACAACATTTACACCCTTAGAGTAGCGCGAGCCTATAGCCACATCCCTATCTTCGAGCATCGCATCCAAACGAGCAAGATCCTGAGGGTTGTGCGAGAAGTCGCAGTCCATCTCAAAGATACGGTCGTAACCATGCTCCAGGGCGAATTTGAAGCCAGCGATATATGCAGTGCCGAGGCCAAGCTTTCCGCTACGCTCAATAAGATGTAGGCGCGAACCATAGCTCTCCTGCTCACCCTTAACGAGTGCTGCCGTGCCATCGGGCGAGCCGTCATCAACAATCAACAAATCGAACGCCTGCTCCAATGCCATGACCGTATGAATCATGCGCACGATATTTTCACGCTCGTTGTATGTAGGGATAATTATTAGTCGTTTCATTACATCATATCGTTAAAGTGACGCTTACCACATATATAACGCAAAATTATTGAGCCTCGGTATATATGCTTTGGTTTTGCATGTCGTACTACCTCGGAGCGCTTGTCAGATAGGAGTTTATGCCACTTGATAAATGACCACCAAGCCTTCACTACACTCCATGCCATGCGTGGTCTAAGGGTTACCAAATATACCAATGCCTCTGCCATATCTGTAAATGGACGCACCACAGCTACCACAGCGCGCTGCATAGGTGTAGAGCATTTGTAGAGCATTGCGAGGTTATTTCTATGGTTTAGGTAGCTCTTCATGGGAGATGCTGGCAGCGTGCCACCACCTAGATGATAGACTATAGAGCGAGGCTCAACAACAATACGCCAACCACTAAGCTGCATGCGCCACTGAAGGTCAATCTCCTCCATGTGGGCAAAGAAATCAGCATCGAAGCCTCCCAACTTATTATATACCTCGCTACGGCAACACATCGCCGCACCAGAAGCCCAGAATATATCACATCTGCTATCATACTGGCCGCGATCCTGCTCAACCTCCGAGAGAATACGGCCACGACAGAATGGATAGCCAAGGTAGTCAATATAGCCACCCGCAGCACCTGCATACTCAAACATATCTCTTTGTGTATCGCTAAGGAGTTTAGGTGCTACAACAGCAACATCGGGATTGTTATCCAAGAGTTCAACTAATGGCTGCCACCAATTAGCCGTAACCTCAACATCGGAATTAAGTAATAGGTAGTAGTCGCTCTCCACCTCGCGCAATGCTCGGTTATAACCCTCAGCAAAGCCGTAATTTCTATCAAGGCGGATAACACGCAACTCAGGATACTTCATTCTAAGCCATATCAAAGAGTCATCCGTCGAGCCATTATCTGCGACGATAATCTCTACACCCTCAGCCGTAGTATGCTCAACAACACTCGGCAAGTACCTTTCGAGGTGCTTGCGACCATTCCAATTGAGTATTACAACTGCGAGCTTTGACATAACTACTCCTCCTCGTTCTCCTCCTCTTCCTCACGCTCGGCCTTAGGGTCATAGCCTGCAACAACAATTACAAACTCACCCTTAGGCTCATGCGCCTTAAAGTGGGCAATAGCCTCTGCTACGGTACCACGCACTGTCTCCTCAAACTTCTTGGTTATCTCCCTAACCACAGCCACACGGCGCTCTGCACCAAAGGTCTCGGCAATCTGCTCCAAGCACTTAACCACACGATAAGGCGACTCATAAAGCACCAATGTACGAGGCTCGGTAGAGAGTTCCTGCAAGCGTTTCATACGACCCTTTTTCTGTGGAAGGAAACCCTCAAAACAGAATCTATCACATGGGAAACCGCTCTGCACCACAGCAGGGATAAGTGCTGTAGCACCAGGAAGTGTTACAACCTCAATACCCTCCTCCACGCACTTACGCACAAGCAAAAAGCCTGGATCAGAGATACCTGGAGTACCTGCATCCGACACAAGCGCCACATCGCGGCCCGCAGCAATACTCTCAGCCACACGACCTACAGTAGCATGCTCGTTGAACTTATGGTGCGAATGCATAGGCTTCTCAATGCCCAAGTGGCGCAACAAGTGCGATGTTGTGCGAGTATCCTCTGCAAGGATAAAATCTACCTCCTTAAGAACATTTATCGCTCTAAGGGTTATATCTTCGAGGTTGCCAATAGGTGTTGGCACTACATATAATCTTGCCATACTATGCTAACTTACGCTCAATAAGTGAAATAAGAAGTTTTGAAGCTTCCAAGTCTGGATTCCAACGGAAATTCTCCACGATATAGATGATACACTCGTCTAGGTCATCGAACTCATCAAGAGTATCAATCGTAGCCTCATAACGCTCAGCATCACCACCAAAGAGGTCGCGTATCATAAGGAACTTATCATTAAGACCTATAGCTGCACGCAACTCTTTAATACGATTAAATGGTGTTGTTGGGGCATCATCTGTAGCCATCTTATCGGCTAAGGTTGTAACTCCCGCAAACGAGTCTCCCAAACGCTGTACTGGCTCACTTGGCTGTGTCTCTGTTTGTGCAACTTCAACCTGTGGAGTCTCAACAGGCTTCTCCACCGACTTCGGGGCCTCAACCTTTGGCTCTGCCACTGGAGTGATTGGGTTGTCACTATAGAGAGATATCATCTTACGCTTAGACTTCGAGCGCACAGGGATATCATTAAGATCAAACAAACCGCCACTCAACGACTTTGCCACATCCACCGTCTGTTCTGCGACTGGCTCTGCAACGACTTCTGATACTGGCTCAACAATAATCTCAGACTCTGGCGTTGGTTCTGGCTCATGAGTTGGTTCTGGCATTGGTTCTGGCATTGGTTCTGCGACAACCTCTGGCTCTGACTGGATCTCCTCAGCAACCTCCTTTACAACCTCCTCAATATGGGTCTCAGGCTCTTCTTCGTGTGGTTCATCTGACAAACCAAGCAACGCATCTATATCCAAGGCATCATAGAAAGGATCGCGCACACTCTCTTCAGCAGGCTGCTCCTCTACAACTGACTCCTCCTCTGCAATAGCACCATCCTCCTCTACATCAGCCACATTTGACTCTGTATCGCTCTCTGTTGTAGCACTATTGCCATCCAATACAAGAAGTTCGTTATAAACCTCTCGAAGCTCTCCAAGAGCAATATCGCGCTCTATCTGAGGTATAGTACCACTACGCTGCCAGCTATCTACAATTGCCGCAACACGCTTTAGTCTTTCGGTTATATTTGTGTATGCCATATTCGTATGTATATAATCGTAGCGAAGATACGAAAAAAATATTAAAAGACAAAAAGATAACCACAAAAAAAGAGCAACCCCGAAACCTAAATTTCGGGGTTGCAAACACATAGTTAAGTCTGATACTAATACTCAGACTCGCCAGCCTCCTCATCAATCCAAGGCACTGTCTTCATATCCTCAGTTGTAAGAGCCTCAACCTGCTCGTCAGTAAGCAACGCTGCATCGCCTTTCTCAAAGACAATATCGCTAAGGCTGCTTATAGTAAGCTGGTATGATGCCCAATCGTTAGAGTCTGCTGCATAGTTAGACTCCTTTGAGTAGATACCATAGATAGCTGTAATGGTAGCCTTCTCGCCATCTCTACATACATTCTGACGCGCGAAGCGAGAGTAACCACTTGTACGAAGTGAATAGAGACCATTTGCAGAGCAGTTTGTAGCCTCCATATCGTAGGCAAATAGCACTGAACCATACAAGCTACGACCTGTAATCTCCTCCTTAAATGCCCAGTGATACCAAGCCTTGGATACCGTTGGACGAGGGTCACTATACAACCAACTTGGATAGAGGTTATCGAATGTACCACTCTTCAATGCAGGATTTGTATATACTACACGCTCACGGATTTCTTCACCATCCTCATTAAGATCATTCTCACCATCCTCATCCTTATCTACAGGACCATAAACCTCATTGCCATCCTCATCGAACTTAAATGATGGAACACCAGCATAGCGACACTGAAGGCCCTCAAAGCGCATCAAACGGCCAAACATCAACTCACGCTGTGAGATCTGGAACTTATCATAAATTTTACCCTCAAGCTCAATCTTTGCAGGATTAAACACAGTAAGGTAGTTATCTGGTGTTACAGTGATAATATCTACACCTGGACGGTAGCGCTCCCACTCGTAGTAGTCACCCACCTTAAGCTCACCAGCATCTCTACCAGGGAATACATGCTGGTCGATAATGCTCTGAAGCTCAATGTTTGAGTTTGCATAGAACTTATGCTCACCAGCCTTGTTCCAAGACTCTGAAGGCTCACCACCCAACGATAGCATCATACGGTAGTTACCCAAGTAAAGACCATTAAGATAAACATATACCCAACGACCCTTCTTATACTTGATACCAACGCTATTGTTAAGCTTTAGCTCGATACCCGATGTCTCATCCTGAACATATAGGCTCTTATAGATATTACCATCCTCATCATCAGAGGTAACCTTACCCTTGATATATACCTCGTGGCCTGCGAAGATATCCTCACCTACGCAAGCGTACTTCGTATCAGACCAACTACTATTGCTACCTGTCTTGCTTATTGAGCCAAACTTAACATTATAGGCATGCTTAAGCTCAGCAATAGATATCTGCACAGCCTCAGGGAACATCTCCTCAAAAGACTCATCTGTATAGAGCTCAGCAGGAGAACAGTATGAATACTCCTCATAGCAGCCCATAGAGATAACTGCTAGGGCAAGAAGTGCGAATAACTTATTTAATTTCATAATCTATTCAAATTTAAGCTATTAGAAACGGAAATAAACATTTAGATAGTAGTTTAGACCATTCATATAGAAGTACTTCGAATCGAAGCGGCCATATGTTGTTGGCTTAGCTACAACCTCCATAACACCCTCGCTATCAGGGAAGATGATAGGGTCAGAAATCTTATTCAGACGCATCTGCTCATAACCACCTGTACGAATATCCTGATTATTGAGGATATTGCTTACCTGAAGGCTAAAGCCGAGTGTATATTTGTAGTCTATTCTCCAGTTCTTACCGATACTTGCGCTAAGAGTATAGGCACGACCCAACTCCTCCTGAGCACGAATCTCATCAAGTACCTGGATAACTGCGGCCTTCTGACGACCTGTCTCAAGGGTCTGGAACTCGTAGATTCTGAATATCTCCTTACGCAAAGACTCTGTACGATACATAGGATTCATAGAGAGATACAAGCGGTCGTAGTAGTTGAAATCCAACGATGCAAACCAGTTGTTAGCACCACGGAAGTTAAGACCAACATTGATAGCTGTCTGAGGTGTGCTCTCAATCTTCATACCCTTCCAATCCACAACACTATGAACAACATCTACGGCGTTGTTATCAATCATCTGTGTAAAGCGTGGATTAGATGTATATGTATAGTCACCAAGGCTCACAGCACCCTGCAATGAGAGACCCCAAGCGATAGGAATGCTATAACCAAGCTCGATACCCATATATCTCTTATCAATGCCCGACATCGCAAAGTTTGTGAACGAACCCTGAGTATCATCATAGAATGATATCACCTTAGAGTTATCAAGAATCTGTGTGTAGTATGCCGAGAAGCGCGCCTTAATCCATGGCAAGCGAAGGTTATAGGTAGCATCGACACCATAGATCTTCTCGCTTGATAGACCTGGAGTAATCTGGTTACGAGTACGAGCAGATACAAAGGCGTTATTGAACATTGGGGCGTTCTGCATAGCTGTTACTGTAGCCTCAACAGAGTGCGCACCAGAGAACTTATAACCTGCATTTGCCTTAAGGCGATATGTGAAGTTGTTAATCTTTTCAGAGTTACCAAAAGAGGTCTTACCGCGGTCGCCATTAGCCTCAGCATTCTGGTATAGACCCTTCTCCCAAAGGCCCTCACGCCACATTGATGATAGACCTACCTCAGCACCAAGATTTAGGAATAGGCCACCCATGGTGTACTCATAGATACCCCACAACTGACCCTGACGCACATGAGCATAGTAGTCATAGTTATACTTTTCACCCTCCTTAACGGCCTGAGCGTGACCATGCTCATTGTAGTATGCCATATTGTTCTGGTATGCAAGCTCATTGCCACCAAAATCGCGCTCTGCAAACTTATCAACATCCAACCAATAGTCACCACCAAGCAAGTCCTTAACAGTGCTATAATACTCGGTACGATTTACGCGAGCACGAAGACCTGCTGTTAGCTTAGAGTTATTGCTGAAGTTGTGAGCAAGCTGCAATGAAAGGTTATAGTCGAGCTGGTCTGTACGACGCTCCTCAATCATAGCTGTTGAGCGGCGTCCCTCACCATATTTAGGATCCTTCTTGCCATCCATATTGTTGCGAATCAACTCGTCAAAGTCGATATAGCCACTCCAATCTGCTACAAGATCACCATATTTGATCTTATCGGTCTCAATATCTCTATCAGTAAATGGCAATAGATCGTTTTTGCTATAAAACTCATTCCAATTCTCCTTAACTCTATTAAGTGTCATACGACGCTCCAAACGATCGCCATAGAATGATGGTAACTTACGGTAGTAGTCAGGACGAGGATCCTCACCCTTCTGCCATGTCAATGCTGAGTAACCATTGTAACCAAAGCGTAGCGATGTAGCTGCAGAGAAGTTTGTCTTCTCGTTTATCTGCCAGTTATAGTTAAGCATGGCGATAGGCTCATGCATACGGCGCACGCGAGAGTTACGCAATCTACCATTCTGCATACCTACATTAGGGTTATAGTAGTTGTTACCCCAAAGCTCGTAGGCCTCCTGTGTAGATGCCTGCTGCGCACCACGAGTTGTAGGAGCAGCAAGGAGAGTTGCAGATAGGCGGTGACGGGAGTTAAATATCTTCTCAGCAGAGAAGAAGTAGCCATAGGCATTGTAGTAAACACCCTCAACATAGCCATGGTTACCCTGACGAGTAGAGAGCGTAAAGCCATACGACCAGCCATTATCCAATGTACCAGAAGCATAGCTGAGCATAACACGATAGCGATAGAGCTGTGTCGCATTCACAACGCTTGAACGGAAGCCCTTACGAAGCTGCGATGCTCGCGCATTGATATTTGTAGTACCTGCTACACCACCCAAACCATAGTTCGACATCTTAAGGCCAGATGTTGCCTCCTGATTACGGGTAGCATCGTTAAGACCACTCCACAATGACCATGGGCCATAGCTTGTAAGCGCATCATTAAAGCGAATACCATTAAGATATACATCCTGATACTGTGAGTCATAACCACGGGCATTGAAACGCATCTCTGAGAAGCGATACGAAGCAATGTTATTGAAGAGGTCCTTAGATGCTGACAACTGTGGCAAAGCCTGACTATCACCAAAGCTCTCAGCATCGGTATCAAGTTCGGCAAAGGCAGAGTTATCTACTGCGACCATAGTGTTTGGCACCATAACAACCTCATGCATATCATGCACAAGCTGCTTAACGCGCACCATAAGCTCCAAAGTTTCAAAATCCTCAGTCTCAAAGCGCATAATATACTGACCTGGCTCAAGACCATCAATGATGAACTCACCACGGCTATTAGCCTTGATAGTCTTAGAGAGTTGGTCGATAGTAATTACCACACCACCAAGAGGCTCACGACCCTCACGAGATACTATCGTACCCTTCATACCACCTGTCTGTGCATACGCACCAAGCGAAATAAAGGCAGATAGGAGTAATAGTAAAAATTTCTTCATATATTAACAATATTATTTACCTATATAAATATATACTGGGAAGTGGTCGCTATAACCATCCTGGAAGTTATTCGACACGAAGGTACGCAATGGGTAGTTCTTATACTGACCCTCAAGCTGAAGCATATAAGGACGAGTAAAGATATTACCATAAAATCTCTTACCCTTGACAATACGGAGCTTACCATTCTCAGCATTTACTAAGTTCTCTGTTACACAGATATTATCAAAGAGATTCCACTCATCCTGATATGCGAGTGTACCAAGACCTGCGCGTAGCATCTCGATGTATGGGTTGAAGAAGTCACCTGGCTGAAGCTCCTCAACCTTACCCTTAGCACCCATAACCTCTACGATGCTGGCATCTGTAGCATCATCATTGAAGTCACCCATAACGATAACCTTAGTAGCTGGATTCTGAGCGATGAGCGAGTCCTTAATCTCACGAATCTGCTTAGCACAAGCATCACGCTTAAACTGCGAAGCCTCCTTACCACCAAGGCGTGATGGCCAGTGAGAAACAAGGAAGTAGAATGGCTCATCCTCGATAGTACCCCACATAACCACTAAGTCACGAGTACGGAAGTTTGGCAAGCCCTCAACATGGAGCTTAATATTATCCGAACCCTCAAGCTTAAACACATCCGAGCGATATAGGAATGCTACATCTACACCACGAGCATCAGGCGAGTCGTAGTGACAGATACGGTAGTTACCACCGCGTAGCTTAGGCTGTGAGATGAGATCCTCCAATACCTTACGATTCTCAATCTCCGAAACGCCAATAACGATTGGATAGTCCTTCTTCTGCGCTGCAATATCAAAGAGCACACGCTCCATGTTCCAGAGCTTCTTCTCATAGCGGAGCTGTGTCCACTGCTTCACGCCCTCAGGAGTAAACTCATCATCGTAAGTCTCAGGGTCGTTGTAGATGTCGAAGAGGTTCTCCAAGTTGTAGAACACAACAGAGTATGGCTGCTCCTGGGCTGAGAGTGTCCCAATGGCAAACAACGCCACACACAACATCAATACTGTTTTCTTCATATTTGTCTGTTTTAAATAAATTATTTCGCTTCAATATTAGTTTATACCCCACTCTGAAGGTACCTTTGTCTGCTTAACACTCTGCTCGATTGTATCATCCAACATTGGGAAGAAGGTAAAGCCTGTAATCTCCTCCAACTGAGCAATCGAGATACAATCTGCTGTGGTGATATTTGTATCTGAGCCAGTGTTTGCATGTTGCATCCAAAAGGCAATAGCACGCACCGCATTTGGATCGGTTATAGCATCAATACGCTTTCCGGTATTACCCTTCTTAGTGCGTAGCAACGCCTTGAAATAGTATGTAGGTGTTGGGCATACATTACCCGACGCATCAGTTGTCTGGGTTGCGATAGATGAGTGATGCTCACCACCAAAATATGCGCCTGTAACTACATATAGGGTATCGTTACATATCATATTACGCACCTTACCCTCAAGCGCACCCCACTTCTTCTGGTTAAAGTCAGCCCACTGAGGTGTCATATTTGTAGCATAGAAAGTCTGGTCCATCATCTCCTGCGAGCACTTACGATCAGCAGCTGGAATCTGGTGACCACGGTCATATCTTCCGCTGTACGATCTTGAAAGGTTTGCCTGATACTTAGTATCTACCTCTGGGTCATAACCAAAAGTACTGTTATCTCTATCGCCACTACCTGTTGTATAGCATGAGTGAAGAGGATATGCCACCCACAATGCAGCACGATTTTTAGTATCGAAGCAGTATGTATAGTTACGCGCATTGCTTCTCACACCCATCTTGCCGTAGTATGTATTATATATGTAGCTATCATTCTTCTCATATAGTGGCAACTCAGCCCATGCATGCTCCAAAACCTCAGCAGGATTGATAAATAGCTGTGTAAACGAAAGAGCAAAGAATGCTCCGTCAGAGAACTCAACTACGATATTTGCCTCACGATTCTCTGTTGATTGATTCTTATCGAAGTAGATATAGACGACCTTGCTTTCGCTCTCCATTACACCATCAATAGTATTTACGCCACTAGAGAAGTGTGCCCAATCACCCTCAGACTGAATAGTCATATTGTATGATTTACCCTGTTGTGCATTTAGCACCACAGCGCAATTCATGCTTTCGCCATTAACCTCTGTATTCTTGATATAAGCATCACTCTTAATGACTTCTACCTCTACATCTCCACAACTAATAGCCATAAGTGCAATGGCCATTACACCAATAATCGTCAAAAAAATCTTCTTCACTCTCTGCATAAAATTTAATTATCGTATATTCTCCAACCTAACCTATCTTTGACCTCTATTGTATTCTCCTCGCCCTCTCGGGTGGGACAACCCCACCCGAGCATTTGGCGAAAGAGTTAAAAGTTACTCAGCGTATACAACAGTGATGCTATCTACACGTACCTGACCAGCAAGACCTGTAATAGCGTATGATGTAGCTGCAGAGCTCAATGTTAC
>JAFYRL010000001.1 GCA_017546975.1 Alistipes sp. | reverse complement strand
TACCGCATTATCGATGGCGCTTACCGTATGCCACGACATACACAAGGCACATAGTGCCAAAATCATTTTCTTCATCTCTACGTATTTTATTTGTTTTACAATTTTCACATTTAGGCTTCAAAGTTACATTTTTTTATCTTATAAAGCAAATTTTATCTGATGCTTACCAACAAAAGGGATAGCAACGCTTACCACAAACGATGACAATCGTTGCTATTGACACATACGCTTTGTTCATTTATCACACCTATAAATTTTCACAACATGCATATGATTTCACTCCAAGGATCGGAATGGACGGATAAAAACGGTAGAAGATGTGAGAATCAAAGGAAAAATTAGTAAATTTGCAGATATTTTATATACTATAACTTGATGATGATTACCGGACATACTGAATATGTGCTATGGATAGGTGTCGGAGTACTGACGGCCATCCAGTTACTATACCTCTTTATCGTATATAATGCTGTACATCGACGCAATGTGGCAGACCGCAAAGGTAAGCTACAGAGCGATGGTCAGCTACAAGGTATTTCGGTAGTCATCGTGGCATCAGACCATGAGGAGCAGCTGACACAGCATCTGCCACACATACTCACACAGAACTACCCTGACTATGAGGTGATCGTGGTGGACGACAACTCACAGGATGACACCAAGGAGCTGCTCAAGCGTCTCAGCAAGCAGTATCCCCACCTATACCGTACATTCACGTCAAATAGCATACGCTACATCAGTCATAAGAAGCTGGCGCTCACGTTGGGCATCAAGGCTGCAAAGAAGGAGTGGATCGTATTCACTGACCCCGACTGCTACCCTACCTCAAACCAGTGGTTGGCTCGCATGGCACGACACTTTGCCGACGATACCGATGTAGTGATAGGATATAGCAATTATGAGCGTAAGACGGGCTTTGCCAGTCTCTGCTACACCTTTGACACCCTGCAGCAGCAGCTACGTATGCTGGGCGCCACCATACTGGGACGTGGATATATGGGCATAGGACGTAACATGGCATACAGACGTGAGCTATTCTTCCGCCACAAAGGATACAGCAGCCACCTCGACCTGCAGCGTGGCGAAGATGACCTCTTCATCAACGAACATGTGTCACCACACCGCATAGCAGCAGAGGTGAGTACCGAAGCTACAGTGCGCTGCTCATCGGCCAACACCTATACATGGAGGGTCGACAAGCTGAGCCGCCTCTTCCTCCGCGGAAAATTCAAAGGCATCACCCACTATCTGCTGGAGATAGATACACTGAGCCGCGTACTCCTATACGTAGTTGTCATAACAGGCATAGTATATGGCATCACTCATCAGCAGTGGGTCACGGTAGGCATCTGTGCTGGGCTTTGGGTATTGCGATACGCTTGCCAATGCATCGTATTCCACAATACAGCACGCGACCTCGGAGAGCGCCGCTACAATGTATCACTCCCCCTCTTCGACCTCTTGCATCCTCTGTGGGAGATATACTTCCGTGTGCGTCTGATATGTTCATCAAAGCGTGCCCACCTACGCAACAAGATCTAAAACAATAAAACACAACTATATTAATAAACTAATTATCAGAAAAGTATGAAGAGAAACATCTTTGCAGTTGCAATACTGGGTTGTATGCTACTGTCGTGTACAAACAAGGCAACAGCTGACTATCGTATCGTGCCTCTGCCACAAGAGATCACCATGACAAATGGCAAAGGGTTCACATTGAGCGAGAGAACTATGATTGCGTACCAAGGAGGCAATAGACAGATGGAACGCAATGCTGAATTCCTTGCCGAGTATATCAAGGAGAAAACAGGTATCCAGGTAGGAATCACTGCTGGCGCAATTACTCCAGGCGAGAAGACCAAGGGTATTAACCTCTCTATTGATAACATCAGCGACAACGAAGAGGCATATCAGATGACGATCAACGCCGAGGGAGTAAACATCGTAGGTGCTTCACCCGCAGGTGTGTTCTACGGTATACAGACTTTGCGTAAGGCTATCCCCGCAGCCGATGGTAATGTAGTATTGCCCGCAGCAAAGATCAATGACTATCCCCGATTTGGCTACCGCGGAGCTCACCTCGATGTATCGCGCCACTACTTCAGCGTAGACTCTATCAAGCGCTTTATCGACATCCTCGCACTGCACAACATCAACCGCTTCCACTGGCACCTCACCGATGACCAGGGCTGGCGTATCGAGATCAAGAAGTATCCCAAGCTCTCTACCGTAGCTGCTGAACGTGATGAGACTGTCATCGGCCGAAACAGCGGCAAGTATGATGGTAAGCACTATGGCCCCTACATCTACACTCAGAAGGAGTGCCGCGACATCGTGGCCTACGCCGCAGAGCGCAACGTCACCGTCATCCCTGAGATAGACCTCCCCGGACACATGCAAGCTGCCTTGGCTGCATACCCCGAGTATGGCTGTACAGGTGGTCCGTATGAGGTATGGAAGATGTGGGGTATCTCTGAGAATGTACTCTGCGCCGGTAACGATGCGACATTGGCCTTCATCGAAGATATCTTGGCGGAGGTTATACAGGTGTTCCCCTCAAAATATATCCACATCGGTGGTGACGAGTGTCCTAAGACACAGTGGGAGAAGTGCCCCAAGTGTCAGGCACGCATCAAGAAACTCGGCTTCAAAGACGACGAGCACAACAGCGCAGAGATGTACCTACAGAGCTTTGTCATCTCACACGCAGAAAAGTTCCTCAACAGCAAGGGTCGCCAGATCATTGGTTGGGACGAGATCCTCGAGGGCGGACTTGCACCCAACGCAACTGTACACTCATGGCGCGGTATCGGTGGCGGCTTAGAAGCTGCCAAGAAGGGTCACAACTGTATCATGTCGCCCAACACCTTCATGTACTTCGACTATTACCAGACTAAGCATACCGAGGATGAACCCTTGGCTATCGGCGGCTATGTACCCGTATCTACCGTATATAACTACGAGCCTATGCACTCATCTCTCACCCCTGAGCAGCAGAAGCATATCATCGGTGTACAGGCAAATCTCTGGACAGAGTATGTACCCACATTCACACACGTAGAGTATATGGAGCTTCCCCGTATGGCTGCTCTCTGCGAAGTGCAGTGGTGTAAACCTGAAAACAAGGACTACGAAGACTTCAAGAGTCGCTTGCTCTCATTGGTAGAGATTTACGACATGGAGAAATACAACTATGCCAAGCATATCTTCGATGTAAATGCTACCTTCGCTACAGATACTATCAACAATGCCATCGTAGCTACTCTCAACACCGTGGACAACCGCCCCATCTACTACACCATCGATGGCAGCGAGCCCACAGAAACATCGGCTCTCTACAACAAACCTATCACCATCAAGGGCAACTGCGTACTGAAAGCTAAGGGTATCAGTGCTCGTGGCGAGACACGCACCTTCAGCGAAGAGTTCGTATTCAATAAGGCTACAGCCAAGCCCATCACCCTACTCCAGCCCACCCATCGTACCTATACCTTCGATGGTCCTCTCACACTCACCGATGGTCTGCAGGGTAACCACAACTACCGCACAGGACGTTGGCTCGGCTTTGCTGGCAACGACTTCGAGGCTATCATAGACCTGCAGAACGCTATGGAGATAAGCAAAGTCTCATTTAACACCTGCGTAGAGAAGGGCGACTGGGTATTCGATGCACGCGGCATTGAGATCTCGGTATCTACCGACGGCAAGCAATACACCAAGGTATTCAATGAGCAATACCCCAGCATGCAGTCAGAGGATGCAAACAAGATCTACACCCACGATCTCACTTTCGCTACTACTAAAGCACGTTACGTCAAGGTGAAAGCTCTCGTAGAGCACAACATGCCCGAGTGGCATGGCGCTAAAGGCTACGGCGCTTTCCTCTTCATCGATGAGATTGCAATCGACTAAAATAGTTCATATACCCCAAAAAACAAAGGGCACCCCGCATGGGATGCCCTTATTTATTTGTATCAACGAATGAGGAGGTCTTACTTTGTACGACCTACATAAGCATCAGCTTCAGAGTTGTCGTAGGGTTGAGCGAAGAACTTCTCTGCAGCCTTGTCAACATCTTTCTGCCAGGGCTGACCACCACCAGCATTCTGGATAACCCAAAGCTTGAGCTGCTTCTTGTGCCAGTTGACAGAGCAGTTGGTACCCCATGCACCACCATGACCGAACCAACCATTTTCGTCATCTACCTTAGGAGCGTACAATCCAAGTGAGTATCCACCCATGTTCTGAGGACGAGTAGTAACAGCAAGTATCTCCTTTACAGTCTCCTCCTTGAGGATGCGTACACCATTGTCACCTACACCAAGGTTCATCAACATTTTGTAGAATTTGATCTGGTCATTAGCGGTAGTCCACAAACCTGCACCTGCAGAAGCAAATACATGTGAATCATTGTAGGGACGCTGCTGCCAGGGCTTCTCCTCTACCCACTCAGCAGGAGCATCTTTCTTAGTCTGATAGAGCTCGATCTTTGTCTTCAACTGCTTATCTGTGGGCCAGAACCATGTTGCCTTCATGCCGAGAGGATCGAGTACCTCCTGCTTGAGGTAGTCTTCCCACTTCATGCCTGTGATAACCTCTACGATAGCAGCACCTATGTCGATACCTGTATTTGAGTACTGATCACGTGTACCAGGCTCAAATGACAGAGGAGTCTCAGCGGCAATAGATGCCACCTGACGCAAGGGAGCACCACCGGTCCATCCACCACCACGTACATCATTGCGCTTAGCGCTCACCTCAAAGGGGAAACCACCTGTATGGTTGAGTACCATACGTACGGTAAGTACATTCTTTGCCTTGTTTAATACACGTACACCATCTTTGTTTTGCACCTGTACCCACAATTCCTTGAACTCGGGAAGATACTTTGAGACAGGATCATCAAGCGAAAGCTTACCCTCTTCGACAAGTTTAGCTATGGTAACACCGCAGAAGCCCTTGGTCTGTGAGCACTGCATAAACACGTTATCCATCTTGATAGGACGCTTCTTCTCTACATCAGCGTAACCAATGCAACATACCTCTTGCACACCATCCTTGTAGAACACACTGATAGCTCCTGCAAGCTGACCACTCTCAACATAAGGCTGCAAAGCCTCTTGCGCATAGCTTGTACCCGAAGATTTTACTCGAGTCTTAGCATCTACGGCAAACGCCATACACACTACTGCTAGCAATAAAATAACTCTTTTCTTCATAATATTGATTAAATAATAATAATGATGTTTTACGCTTAATGTGACAAAAGTACAAAAAAAATCTAAATATCCACATATCAGAGGGGATATTTAGATTGAAGGTCTCAAGTTGAAAAGAACTACCATCCTACTTGACTCCAACCTGCAGCAGTATACCAAGAGGTAGATTGAAACTTGGTATTGAGAGTCGTATAGATAGATGACTGCTGGGGCACATAGCAGGATACACCACCATAGAGTTCAAGATTTACAGTCTGTGTGCGAGCATCATTAGAGAACCACCATGCAGTAGAAACGGCATTGGGAACAGCGCGATCGAAAGCACTCTTCCAACGGGCATAATCCGCCTCATTGGTGATAAGACGATGCATATAGCCATTCATATCGTAATACTCTGGACGAGACTTGCTGGATATGGGATAATAGCGTTGAAGACCACTTAGATCTGTAGGCGATGCTTTAGAAACATACTTCACCACCATATCGGCTGTTACCGAAGCAAGCGCTTCGAGATGATCGCAACTAATCGCTGAGAGTGACACGCCATAGCGATCTGAGCCATAACCAAAAACACTCATCACACTATCATTGTATACACGATAATACTCCATGATGACAGCCTCAGCATCGAAGGGAAGACTAAAGATGGGCTTCATCATACGATCGTATGGAGCACCAGGATTAGGTATCTCTGCCGGTGAAGCTATCACATAGCGAGCCACGTGGCGCAACTCATAGGCGACCTCTACGGCTTGCATAAAGCAGGCATCAAACATGATAAACTCAAAGCGTGGGAAGGTACTTAGCACCTCGGCCACCTCATCGATATCCATCTTGGTACCACTATTAGAGTAGCTATTACGCTCGTTATCTATGCAGATACTACGTTGTATGGGTGCCTTTGCAGGAAGCCATGCATCACCATGAGACCAAAAGATAAGGCCGTAGCTTGATGAAGGCGAATGCTCACTCACCCACTCCATCACGAGACGGAGCGTCTCTGTATCACCCGAGTTATGCTCTGCAGGATATTGGTGCAGCACTGTACTCACAGCTTTACCATCTCTTTGCTCTACGGAAAGTATACGGGGATAGTCTGTATCGTCAAGGTATACGAGCAAACGACTATTCTTAGGTATATCACCTACAGCCAGTAGCATCTCATCGATATCTTGTTGATGAAAGTAACCATACGACAAGCTGTTCTCTGCCGCCATATATACGAGCACAGTGCGGTCATAGTGCACCTCTTCCGGATCGTCGGGGCAAAACCAACGGCACGATGTCATACTCAAGAGTATAAACATCGTGCACATAAACTTCTTTATTGAAGGAGGCAGAGTCATACTCAACTATTCTTTAAGGAATGTGAATGCTGTACCGAGCTTCATGAGTATCTTTTCCTTGTCGGCCTGGTATCTCTTGCGCATCTTGACGTAGCGCTTCTCCAGCTTTTTCTTATTATCAGAGTAGATAACTGCGCAAGTCTGATTGTACTCACCCAATGTACCCTCAAGGAAAATCTTCATTTGCTGCGAGTAGTTGGCATAGTTCTGCAACGAACCATCCTTATTGATCTTCACACTATCAAAATACTGAACATCGGTTATGTATACTACCGAGTCGTTGAAGTTGAGCGACACACCATATAGATATACACGCTTAGGCTCCTCTTCCTTCTCTTTCTTGTCCTTAGGGGCAGTAAAAGAAGAGAGCAACACTATGCTAATCATGCTGGCAAGAAGGAACTTTAATTTGTTCATCGCGCGCGTACCTATCATGTATATTACTCCAATTATCCAAGATATGACTTGAGCAACTTGCTACGAGAGTTCTGACGCAAGCGGCGGATGGCCTTCTCCTTAATCTGACGTACACGCTCGCGAGTGAGACCAAACTTATCGCCAATCTCCTCGAGAGTCATCTCCTGAGTGCCAATACCGAAGAACATCTGAAGAATCTCTTTCTCACGATCTGTCAAAGTAGAAAGTGCACGATCAATCTCTGTAGAGAGCGACTCGCTCACGAGAGAGCGGTCTGCCATGGGAGAATCGTCGTTCACCAATACATCGAGCAAGCTATTGTCCTCACCATCAACGAAGGGAGCATCTACTGAGATATGACGGCCCGACACCTTCAAGGTATCAGCAATCTTATCTACAGGAATATCGAGCTCGTCAGCCAACTCCTCTGCAGAGGGGCGACGCTCATTCTCCTGCTCAAACTTCGAGAAGGCTTTACTGATCTTATTAAGTGAACCTACCTGATTGAGGGGCAAACGCACGATACGTGCCTGCTCAGCCAATGCCTGAAGGATAGACTGACGAATCCACCATACAGCGTAACTGATAAACTTAAAACCACGAGTTTCATCAAACTTCTCGGCGGCCTTAATCAAACCTAAGTTACCTTCATTAATCAAGTCGGGCAAACTCAAGCCCTGATTCTGATATTGCTTAGCTACCGAAACCACGAAACGCAAGTTGGCACGTGTCAGTTTTTCCAACGCCACGCGGTCTCCCTTACGGATGCGTTGAGCGAGTTCTACCTCTTCATCTACGGTAATCAACTCTTCACGACCAATCTCCTGGAGGTATTTATCCAGCGAAGCGCTCTCGCGATTGGTAATACTCTTTGTAATTTTAAGCTGTCTCATCGATAAAAAATACGTATTTCAGTCAATAAACCAAATTAGCTGCAAAGTTAGTGCAAGGTGAGTGAAAAAACAAATTTATTTACATTTTTCCGAACCGCAGCCTAACTAAAAACTGCAAAAGCAGATTAAAGATAGTGCAAACCGAACGAAATATCAAATCTCAACGAGCGAAAATAACGAAAAAGTCTATTTTTTCATTATTGAGCGAGGCAGAGATTCAACAATGTTAAATTTATTTG
>JAFYRL010000035.1 GCA_017546975.1 Alistipes sp. | reverse complement strand
TATCCCCTAACAGAGTGCAAAGGTAAAAACATTTTTTCAATATCCAAAATATTTAGCAAAAAAATGCACAAAATGTATTTATTGCCACGCTATCGCTTACTGCTTCACGCATCTTATATCTGCTTTCTCATTCTCGCCACAGGGATATCGAGCATCTCGCGGTATTTGGCAACTGTGCGGCGGGCAATTTTATAGCCCTTGTCGTTGAGAATATCCATAAGGTTTTCATCCGTCAGCGGGTGGCGCTTATCCTCGGTATCTATGCACTCCTGGAGTATTGTCTTTATCTCGTGGCTCGACACCTCCTCGCCTGATGTTGTCTGCATACTCTCCGAGAAGAGCGACTTAAGCAATATTATACCGAAAGAGGTCTGTATATACTTACTATTCACAACACGCGATATAGTCGAGACATCGAGATCCGTGCGGTCGGCGATATCCTTCAAAATCATAGGCTTCAGCTTACTCTTATCGCCATCTACGAAGTATTCGCGCTGGAAGTCGAGGATAGTCTGCATAGTACGCATAAGGGTATCGTGGCGCTGCTTAATAGCCGAGATAAACCACTTTGCCGAGTCTATCTTGGACTTGACAAACTGCACAGCCTCCTTATCCTCTGCCTTGATAGTACCATCTGGAGCAACCATATCGCGTATCATATCCTTATAGCGGCGCGATATCTTCACCTCGGGCACACCCGCAGAGTTAAGCATGAGAAGCATCTTACCATCCGTATTATCCAGCAGGAAGTCGGGTGTTATATATGGTGTTGCATCCACACCCTCCTCACTATATTGATTACCAGGCTTAGGCGAGAGCGAGCGTATATACTCTATCGCCTCCCTGAAACTCTTCTCCGAGACACTGAGGCGCGAGATGAGCTTCTCATAGTGTTTCTTTGCAAAGGACTCGAAGTGTTGCGATATAATCTTATGTGCAAGGCGCTTAGCTGGTGAATCGAGCGTCTGGCGCTGCATCTGCAATAGCAGTCCCTCCTGCAATGTTCGAGCTCCGATACCCGCAGGCTCAAGTTCCTGCACAATGCTGAGGATGCGCTCAAGCTCCTCAACCGAGACATCCATACCTCGGGTAAAGGCAAGGTCATCGGAGAGCGATGCCATATCGCGGCGTAGGTAGCCGTCATCATCTATACTACCCACGATATATACAGCAACAATCATCTCCTCATCACTTAGTGAGCGAAAGCGAAGCTGTTCAACGAGGGACTCACCGAGTGAACGACCCTCTGTGATATATACAGGGCGTTGTTTATCATCACGCGAGAAGTTATTGGCACGCATCTTATATGTTGGCGTATCGTCCTCCTTACCCACATACTCCTCCACGGATATCTTCTCAGGCACACCCTCCTCCTCAGTTCTCTTCTCTGTGTCCTCCTCCAACACGATATTCTCCTCAATCTCACGCTTTATGCGCTCCTCAAGCTGCATGGTGGGGAGCTCCAGAAGCTTTATCATCTGGATTTGCTGTGGAGATATCTTCGTCTGTAACGATATTGTCTGTTGAAGTCTGTGTGCCATAATACTTTATTAAAATGAAAGTGAAAAGTGAAAATAACAAAGTATGGTGTCTAAGACGCATATTATAAATCTTGCGCGGAGCGCACCTTACTTTTCACCTTTCAGTTTTCAGTTTTCAGTTAAAAAAAACGGTCGACCTTGTGGTCGGCCGTTTATTAGGCATTATGCTTAGAACTCTGCGTTCTTTGGTGTTCGTGGGAATGGGATAACATCGCGGATGTTTGCCATACCTGTAACGAAGAGTAGCAGACGCTCAAAGCCAAGACCGAAACCTGAGTGAGGTGCTGAACCCCAACGACGAGTGTCGAGGTACCACCATAGCTCCTTACGGCTCATGCCCAACTCATCTACTCTTGCACAAAGCTTGCCAAAGTCTGCCTCACGCTCCGAGCCACCGATAATTTCACCAATCTGTGGGAACAATACATCCATAGCGCGTACTGTCTTACCATCCTCATTCTGCTTCATGTAGAACGCCTTAATCTCCTTAGGGTAGTTAATAAGGATTACAGGACGCTTGAAGTGCTCCTCAACGAGGTAACGCTCATGCTCAGACTGTAGGTCGCAGCCCCACTCGCATGGGAACTCGAACTTCTTACCTGAAGCCTTCAAAATCTCGATACCCTCGGTATAGTCGAGGCGTACGAAGTCGTTGTCAAGAACAAACTGCAAACGCTCCAAAAGACCCTTATCCCACATCTGGTTCATGAACTCAAGGTCCTCACGGCAGTTCTCCAAGGCGTAGCGGATAAGATACTTTAGGAAGTCCTCAGCGAGGTCCATATCATCCTGCAACTCGTAGAATGCCATCTCAGGCTCAATCATCCAGAACTCTGCCAAGTGGCGTGGAGTATTAGAGTTCTCTGCACGGAATGTAGGACCGAAAGTATAGATCTGACCCAATGCCAAAGCACCAAGCTCACCCTCAAGCTGACCAGATACTGTCAAGCTACATGGCTTGCCGAAGAAGTCCTGAGAGTAATCTACAGAGCCATCCTCCAAGCGTGGTGGGTTCTGCATATCGAGAGTCGATACATTGAACATAGCACCTGCGCCCTCACAATCCGAAGCTGTGATAAGTGGAGTATGGAGGTAGTAGAAGCCCTTATCATTGAAGTACTTGTGGATAGCAAATGCCATTGCATGGCGGATACGCAACACAGCACCAAAGGTATTTGTACGAGGACGGAGATATGCGATATCGCGCAAGAACTCCAAAGAGTGACCCTTCTTCTGTAGTGGGTATGTCTCTGGATCTGCAGTGCCGTAGATCTCAATCTTTGACGCCTGCACCTCAACGCCCTGACCTGCACCAAGTGATGCTACGAGTGTACCATCAACTCTAAGGCAAGCACCTGTAGTTACGCCCTTAAGCTCAGCCTCATCAATCTTTGCGAGGTCCACAACGACCTGAATATTTGCAACACATGAGCCATCGTTTAGAGCGATGAATGCTACATTCTTGTTGCCACGCTTTGTTCTCACCCAACCCTTAACGGTGATATCTCTGCCATCACCCTCCATCTTGAGGATTTCTGCAATACGATTAAGTTTCATAGGTATATATATTTTTATTCGTTTGTTTCGTTTCTATACAAAGTGCCATATTAGCCTACAAAGTTACTATTTTTTTCATAAACGATTGCGCTCTTGCCACTTTTTATTATATTTGTTCGATTTATTTATAGGAATGTGATATGAAAAAGGGTCTATTTTCGATATTTTTCGTTGTTGCGGTGCTCACACTCATGTGTGATATAGCCTCAGCACAGGCACGCATCTACCGCTCGGAGTTTGTATATTACGATAAGCGCGATGACGCAAAGCAGGATATTCGCACCAACATTGAGCACTACATAACCATAGCTCCAGAGCTTCAGTTTGAGAACGCTGAGGGTGCTGTGCGTAGGGTTTATGAGCAGCACATCGAGGTACCCGCAGCATGGAACGACTATAACAGCTATCTGCACCTTGAGAATATCGGTGGCGACTACTCACTCTTTGTCAATGGCAAACAGATAACAACACCCATAGATAGGTTTACCCCTTCGGAGTTCTACATCTCACCATACTTGATGCAGGGCGAGAACACCATTGCTATCGTTATCGTCGAGGAGGCCTCTATGAGGGCGTTGGACGAAGGACTCAAAACCGCAGAGCGTAAGCAGTTTGAGAATTGCTACCTCTTTGCCCAGCGTAGCTTGGGTATCTACGACTACGATGTACGCCTTGCACCCGACTCGCTTAATAGATTTGCCGAACTTCGACTCGATGTCATCGCCAACAACTCATTCTCAACCGATGAGGTAGTATATATAGGCTACGATATCTATAACCCTGAGGGTAAGCTCAATGAGTATAGTGTCAACGACTTAGCTATGGAGGGCTACAGCCGCGACACACTAAGCTTTAAGCCCTATATCTACAACTCAAACCCTAATCGTTGGTCGCCATCAAACCCTAAGCTCTACGACCTGACTCTATACCTTAAGGTCAATGGCATCCTTAGGGAGTATATCCCATTGAAGGTGGGCTTCACAGAGTATGGCTATAACGCGCAGGGCGAGATTACAGCCTTTGGTTCACCTCTTAAGCTCAACAAGGCGACATATAACGCAGCAAGCGATAGAGCCACAACCGAGAAGGAGATTAAAACGCTCAAGGCTAAAGGCATCAACTGTCTATGCCCTGACTATCCACAGCCTCGCTGGTTCTATGATGTATGTGACCGCGTAGGTATCTATGTTATTGACTGTATGGCTATATCATCTCCTACGGCTCACGACGACCGCAATATGGGAGGCACACCTGCCAATGCCCCATGGCTTGTAGAGGAGTATATCTCTCGCGCTAAAGCTATGTACTATCGCACACGCAATCACGCTTGTATCATCGCCTACAGCCTAAGCAACACCAATTCGGGCAATGGTTACAACATGTATAAGGCATACGAGGCTTTGAAATCTATCGGCGATAGCCGCGCTATCATCTATCCATTTGCCGATGGTGAGTGGAACAGTGATATATAGTTAGACATTAAGCTAATATATCAAATAAATAAGTGACTGTCCAACAAGTTAATGGACAATCACTTTTTTCTTATGAAGTTGTATAACAAGAGCTAATTTTAGGCGCACGAAGCTCGAAAAAGCGGAGTTTACTAAGCGTAAATGAGCATTTTGAGAGCAAGTGCATTTTGTTGTCAAAATGGTGCAGATACAACGCTCGGCGAAATTCAAGTAGATGGGCTGTACTTGGCGTACTGCCCATTTACGAGATATTTCGTTAGCGGAAGTAGATGCCCATTATCACAACAAATACCGACGAAGGAGCCTTGTTAGACAGCTTC
>JAFYRL010000034.1 GCA_017546975.1 Alistipes sp. | reverse complement strand
CGTTGCACTTGCTCTCAAAATGCTCATTTACGCCTAGTAAACTCCGCTTTTTTGAGCTTCGTGCGCCTAAAATTAGCTCTTGTTATACAACTTCACAAGAAAAAAGTGACTGTCCATAAACTTGTTGGACAGTCACTTTTTAGTAATGATGCAAAATACTAAGTCTATATATAAATCTCGCGCGAAGCGCACCTAACTTTTCAGTTTTCCGTTTTCACTTTTCACTTATAAAAAGCATCGCAGATACCACACTTTTCAGTTTTCACCTTTCAGTTTTCACCTTTCAGTTTTCACCTTTCACTTTTTACTTTAGTGGTGAGTCTGGCTCATTGACCATAACTGCATAGAAGAGCTTGTCGACAAGCGCTGGGAAAAATTTCTTGAGTAGGTGCGTGCCGCGGCCCTCCCACTCCATTAAGCAGAGGCGCTTGCGGCGGCGTATTCCCTTAGCGACGATATGTGCTACCTGCTCTGGGGTCATCATCTTTGCCTCGTCGCGCGGTGTCTCGCCCTGCTGTGTGCCGTCGGCAGTGAGAGCCGAGAAGCGTACATTCGAGGCGGTGAAGCCTGGACATGCTGTCATAACATGCACACCCTTCTTAAGGTTTTCAACACGGATAGTATCGAGGAAGCCTGTCATGGCATACTTAGATGCAGAGTAGCCCGTACGACCTGGCAGACCATGGATGCCGGCCACAGATGAGATACCCACGATAGAACCCTTAGATTTCTGAATCCATGGTAGGGCATACTTAGTGCAGTTTACCGTACCCCAGAAGTTTACATCCATCAAGCGATGTAGTACCTTGAGGTCGCACTCATCAAACAATGCGCGCATGGAGAGTCCTGCGTTGCAGATAAGGATGTCTATACCACCAAATTTCTCTACGGCAACATCCATGAGGTGTTTGCACTCCTCCTCCTTAACCACATCACACGCACAATAGGCAACCTTGTCCCCTGTGCTCTCAATCTCTTGAGCGATGCGCTTAAGCTCCTCCTCGCGGCGAGCGCACATAACAACCTTTGCCCCCATCTTGGCATACTCGCGTGCCATAGCCTCGCCAATACCCGAAGATGCACCTGTTACGACAATAACTTTATCTTTGAAAAATCTATTCATATTTATATATAGGTGTAATTACAAAATCTCAACCTCTAAGCCATCGTATGCAGCTATAACACTCTTTGGCAGACGATGCTCTAACTCACTATGTAGACCCATGCGGTGTGACATATGTGTGAGGTAGGCCTTCTTGGGTGCTACGCGCTTGATGATGTCGACCGCCTCATCTACGGAGAAGTGTGAGCTGTGTGGCTCCCAGCGTAGTGCATTGATAACTAAAACCTCGACGCCATCTAACTTTGATATCTCCTCCTCGGCGATATGGTTCATATCGGTCAGATATGCTAACTTGCCTATGCGGTAACCCACTGAACGGAAACGCTCAGAGTGCTGACCTACGACAGGGATAATCTCTATGCCATCGACAATAAAGCTATCCTCTTCAGAGATTGTATGTGTCTTAATCTCAGGTACTCCACGATATTTATCCGTTGCAAAGGCGTAGTGGAAATCTCGATGAATAGCCTCTATGGTAGAGGCGTTGCTATATATGTGTATGGCGTGGATGATAGGGTAGTCCACGAAGTTGAATGCCCTAACATCATCTATACCGCCCGTGTGGTCTTTATGTTCATGTGTAAGGAGTATTGCATCTATTTTCGATACGCCCGCTCTAAGCATCTGATAGCGAAAATCGGGACCTGCGTCGATAATAAAGCGCTTGCCATCTACCTCGATCATGGCCGAGGTGCGCAGGCGGTTATCTCTGCTATCCTTTGATGTGCAAACCTCGCACTTACACCCAATTACAGGCACACCCTGGGATGTTCCTGTACCCAAAAATGTTAGCTTCATATTGCAAAGTTAATAAAATATTTCTCTTGTGCAATTCTCTGTAAACCCCAACGAAAATAGACTCACTTATAGTAATTTAGTCTTTTTGTGCCTCTAAATGCTTAGTGTTAAAAAGTTAACAGCGAAAATGTTATGAAATGTCGGCTAAAATTAGTACCTTTGCCACGATTTTTGCCTGAGCTATAATCTGGGCATGATGAGTTTGAAATATATACATAATTGGATATAAAGTATGAAGGAGAAGAGATTTATTACATGTGATGGTAACTACGCTGCAGCGCATATTGCTTATATGTTCTCAGAGGTAGCAGCCATCTATCCCATCACTCCATCGTCAACTATGGCGGAGCTTGTGGACGAGTGGTCGGCACAGGGTAAGACCAACATCTTTGGCGATACTGTTAAGGTGGTGGAGATGCAGTCAGAGGCAGGTGCAGCAGGTGCTGTACATGGCTCATTGCAGAGCGGTGCGCTAACAACTACATTTACTGCTTCACAGGGACTTCTATTGATGGTTCCTAATATGTACAAGATCGCTGGTGAGTTGCTTCCTGGCGTATTCCATGTTTCAGCACGCTCATTAGCTGCTCAGGCACTCTCTATCTTTGGTGATCATCAGGATGTTATGGCAGTGCGTCAGACAGGTTTTGCTATGCTCGCAACATCTTCTGTTCAGGAGGTTATGGATCTTGCAGGTGTGGCACACATCGTAGCACTTAAGGCTCGCATTCCTTTTGTTCACTTCTTCGATGGTTTCCGTACATCACACGAGATTCAGAAGATTGAGCTTATCGATGAGGCATCGCTTTCAGCAATGTTTGATCGTGAGGCTTTGAAGGCGTTCCGTCAGCGCGCTCTTAACCCAGAGCGTCCTGTAACACGCGGTACAGCACAGAACCCAGATATCTACTTCCAGACACGCGAGGCTTCAAACAAGTTCTATGATGCAGTGCCTGATATGGTAGCTGAGGCTATGGAGAAGATCTCTGAGATCACAGGTCGTGAGTACAAGCCATTCACATACTATGGTGACCCAGAGGCTGAGAACATCATCATCGCTATGGGCTCTGTAACTGAGACCCTCAAGGAGTGTGTTGATTATTTGCGTACTCAGGGCAAGAAGGTGGGTGTTATCACCGTACACCTCTATCGTCCATTCTCAGCAAAGTACCTCTTCAATGTATTGCCTCAGTCAGTTAAGCGCATCTGTGTGCTTGACCGCACTAAGGAGCCAGGTGCTAATGCTGAGCCATTGTTCCTTGATATCCGTGATGCATTCTACGAGTGCGAGAATCGCCCAATGATTATCGGTGGTCGCTACGGTCTATCTTCAAAGGATACTACACCTGCTCAGATGTTGGCAGTATTTGCTAACCTTGAGGCTGAGCAGCCTAAGAACCACTTCACCGTAGGTATCAACGACGATGTAACAATGTTGTCTTTGCCTGTTGGTCAGGAGATCTCAATGGCTAAGGAGGGTACTTTCGAGGCGTTGTTCTTCGGTCTTGGCTCTGATGGTACTGTAGGTGCTAACAAGAACTCAATTAAGATTATCGGTGGCTCGACAAACAAGTATTGTCAGGCTTACTTCTCATACGACTCTAAGAAGTCGGGTGGTTACACATCATCGCACTTGCGCTTTGGTGATAACCCAATCACATCGCCATACCTTGTGACAACACCAGATTTCGTGGCTTGTCATGTTCCATCGTATGTCGAGAAGTATGATGTATTGAAGGGCTTGAAGCGTGGTGGCTCATTCCTTCTTAACTCTGTGAACGACGCTGAGACTACATGTCGCACACTTCCAGCACACATGAAGGCATACCTCGCTCAGAACGAGATTAACTTCTACATCATCAACGCTACAAAGATCGCTGCAGAGCTTGGTCTTGGCTCACGCACAAATACTATCATGCAGGCTGCATTCTTCAAGATTGCCGATATCATTCCAATCGAGAAGGCTGTTGAGGAGATGAAGAAGGCTATCTACAAGTCTTACGGCAAGAAGGGTGAGGATATCGTGAACATGAACTACGCTGCTGTTGACGCTGGTTGCGAGGCTGTAGTTAAGGTTGAGGTTCCTGCTGAGTGGGCTAACCTTGAGGCTGAGGTTGTTGAGCACAGCACTGAGGCTAACATCCCAGCATTCGTTAAGAACATCTGTAAGCCTATCGATGCTTTGAAGGGTGATCTTCTCCCTGTATCTGCATTCAATGGCCGTGAGGATGGTACTTGGGATAACGGTACAGCTGCTTACGAGAAGCGTGGTATCGCTACTGCAGTTCCTGAGTGGAAGATTGATAACTGTATCCAGTGTAACCAGTGTGCTTATGTATGTCCTCACGCTGCTATCCGCCCATTCCTCGCTACTGAGGAGCAGGCTGCAGCAAGCGGTCTTGAGTGGAAGCAGGGCTTGGGTGAGACTAAGCACCTCAAGTTCCGTATTCAGGTATCTCCACTTGACTGTACAGGCTGTAACAACTGTGTGGATGTATGTCCATCTAAGGAGAAGGCTCTTGTTATGCGTCCTTTGGCTGAGCAGATGCCTCAGGCTGAGAACTGGAACAAGGTTACTAAGGAGATCGGTTACACTGAGCATGTAGATAAGACAAAGTCTGTTAAGAACTTGCAGTTTGCACAGCCATTGTTTGAGTTCTCAGGTGCTTGTGCTGGTTGCGGTGAGACTCCATATATCAAGGCTATCACTCAGCTCTTCGGTGACCGTATGATGGTTGCTAACGCTACAGGTTGTACATCTATCTACTCTGGTTCAGCGCCTTCAACACCATACTGTACAAATGCTAAGGGTCATGGTCCTGCTTGGGCTAACTCACTCTTCGAGGATAACGCGGAGTTCGGTCTTGGTATGAAGGTCGGTGTTGAGAAGATTCGTGAGGCTCTTGCTGAGGTTATGAAGAAGGCTATCGCTGAGTGCAACTGCTGCTCTGAGGAGCTTAAGGCTACAATGCAGGAGTGGATCGAGGTGCGTGACCTTGCAGCTGCATCACGCGAGGTTTCTGCTCGTCTTCTTCCACTTGCTGAGGCTTGCAATTGCGAGGCATGCCGCACAATCGTTGAGTACAAGGAGTGGCTTGTTAAGAAGTCACAGTGGATCTTTGGTGGTGACGGTTGGGGCTACGATATCGGCTTCGGTGGCGTAGACCATGTATTGGCATCAGGCGAGGATGTAAATATCCTTATCGTTGATACTGAGGTTTACTCTAACACAGGTGGTCAGTCATCTAAGTCTACACCTGTAGGTGCTGTGGCTAAGTTTGCATCAGCAGGTAAGCGCATCCGCAAGAAGGATATTGGTGCTATCGCAATGACTTACGGCTATGTATATGTTGCTCAGGTATCTATCGGTGCTTCACAGCAGCAGCTCTTCAATGTACTTAAGGAGGCAGAGGCATATCCAGGTCCATCACTCATCATTGCATACGCTCCATGTATCAACCACGGTATCAAGGGCGGTATGACACGCACACAGACTATCGGTAAGCAGGCTGTTGAGTGTGGTTACTGGCACCTATGGCACTACAACCCACAGCTTGAGGCTGAGGGTAAGAACCCATTCGTTATGGATTCTAAGGAGCCAGATTGGTCTAAGTTCCGTGACTTCCTAATGAAGGAGGTGCGTTATACATCACTACAGAAGGCATTCCCTGCCGAGGCAGACCAGCTCTTCCAGGCTGCAGAGGAGAATGCTAAGTGGCGTTATAACTCTTATATCAACCGCACGAAGTAATTTAATTTCTTGTGATAGGGGGTCGATTGCGGCCCTAACAAATAATCCCGACAATGAGCAGTACGCCTAAGTACAGCCCATTGTCGGGATTTTTGTCGATTGTAGCACTCAACGCCATTCTGATAAGAAATTGGTCGTATGGATAATAGACGAATATTTCTTCTTGAAGAGGTTGGTTGTCAATTATTAAAAAACATCTTTGCTGTGGGGATTTACGATAATTTTTGTATCTTTGTCTCGAATGTCGATAACTTTTTATACACAAATATTATGAAGCAACTATTTACTTTCATGTTTTTGGCTCTTGCCATGTTGGTGGGTTGTAATGGCACTGAGGAGGTACCTACGACAACCTCAAATATCACTATTCATAGTCAGTCACCTATTACCGTGAGCTATGAGGGTGGTGAGCAGAAGATTGGTTATCTTATCAAGAATCCAGTTGAGGGCGCTCGTATGACAGGCTCATTTAACTCATACTGGGTTACAGATATCACTATTCACGATGCATTTATATCGTTCGTTGTTGATCGCAACACCGACAAGACATCGCGCACAGGTGTGCTTAAGTTTAACTATGCAGGCGTAAGCACAACCATCGAAATCGTACAGGAGGGAAAACTCTCTGATTACGACTACGAGTTCAGACCTACATCATTTGGTGGTGAGTACCGCGGTAACCGTGGCGATGATAACTACAACTACTATGTTCAGGTGGGTAATGCTCCTATCACTGTGGACAACGCTGAGCCTAACGGCACATACTACTACTTTGATCTATATGCTGGTAAGCGTGGTGGCGATGCTCCTGTAGTACCTAACGGTACTTATGTTCTCGACTCAAGCGGCAATGGTATTGTGGGTACATTCTCTAAGTCATTGGGTGTTGCTCATGTAAATGATAATAACGGTGAGCATGTAGTAGAGTATCAGATGGTATCGGGTGAGGTAACCATTTCAGATAACAAGCTTGAGGCTCTTGTGTATATGTCTGATGGCACATCACACCATATCGTATATGAGGGCTCACTTGCTATTCCAAATGTTGTGGAGTCTCCAGCGTATGGCTCGAAGCTAACTGAGGATTATATCTTTGATCACCCTGCGGCATATATGCGTCTATTCTACTATGGCGATGAGTATGGCATCGGTGCAGACTATTGGTCTGTTGCACTTATGACTGACTCTAACGCTATGAATGGTGACTACTTCCAGGTAAAGATTATCACCGACAGCTGCGATAATCCATCTTATGATACCCTTGCAGGTACATACACACCATGTTCAGACCTCGACCCACAGAAGAATTGCTTCATTCAGGGTCTTCTTGAGGGTTGGATGTATATTGGTTCGCAGTGCTATTATGTAGAGCAGGGCCTTATTGACAATAGTAAGGGCGCTCCAATCTATGGCGGTGAGATTAAGTTTGAGCTCGATGGTAACAGCTTCACTGTAACATTGGACTGCATTGACGACAACAACCACAAGATTAAGGGTACATTCCGTTGTACAGGTGCGGAGTTTTACGACCGCTCAAAAAGATAACATTGTTGTGTAAGGGGCGCATCTTTCCCCTATCTCAAACTAAAACACTCTGGGCTGTACTTTTGAGTACTATCCCAGAGTGTTTTAGTTTACAGTCGAAAAGTCCTACTTATTACTTTAGAGCATCGCTACCACTTAGTGTAGTGACCAATACCACGCCATTCACACCTCTAAAGCCATACATATTCGAGCCTTTGATAATCTCCACCGATTTAACATCGTGGATGTTGATGTAGTCAAGGTTGCTCTCGATGCCGTCGCAGAGGATAAGTACTGCTGATGAACCATTTATTGAGTTCTGAGTGTTGAGGCACAGCTCGCCGTTGATATACTTAAGGCCTGGGTAGCACATCATTATCGCTTTGCGTAGGTCGGATGCTCCTGTGGCGCGGAGTCTATCGCCAGATATTCCTGATGAGTAGTCTATGCTCTCGCGGCGTTTAACATAGCCATAGCCGTAGTTCATCAACTCCTCAGACTCCTCGCTCTTAATAAGCTTGCCTTTCTCCGCGAGGATAATGTGTATGCTCTTGCGCCCCTCGACATCAACAACCGTGGTGTCGCGCTTATATATTATGTAGAGGGTGTCATCTGCCTTGATATCCGTAAGGCCAAAACGACCCTTGCCGTCTGCACGGGTACGCTTGTCGCTGCCCTTAACAACCACATTTGCCTTGATACCCTTGCCGCCAATATCTGTGATAAGACCATTAAAAGGCTCTTGTGCCATAGCGCACATCTGGCTAAGCAGGAACGAACTTAAAAGTATAAATCGCCTCATACGCTAAATCTATTTGCGTAGTAAAGTTAGTGATTTTTCTTTAATTTTCGTTTATAAGCAAAAAAATGTACAATTCTTAAAAATATTTATTATCTTTGCGATATTGAAACGATATTTGTTACATTTTAATATATAGTATTATGAAAGAGGCTATTGCAATTCTTACAGGTGGCGGTCCAGCACCAGGTATGAATACCGTTGTTGGCTCTGTTGCTAAGACATTCCTTGCTAAGGGTTACCGTGTTATCGGTCTTCACTATGGCTACTCAGGTCTTTTCAACCCAAATCCACGCTTCGAGGATTTGGATATGTTCCGTGTAGACTACATCTTCAACCAGGGTGGTTCGTACCTCACTATGAGCCGTTTCAAGCCATCTGAGGAGGACTTCGAGAAGAACTTCAACCTTGATTTCTTCAAGGATAACAACATTAAGTTGCTCGTAACTGTTGGTGGTGATGACACTGCATCTACTGCTAACCGTATCGCTAAGTTCTTGGAGGCTAAGCAGTACCCTATTGCAAACATCCATGTTCCTAAGACTATCGATAACGACCTTCCATTGCCTGCGGGTATGCCTACATTTGGTTACCAGTCTGCAAAGAACGCTGGTTCTGTAATCGGTCGTGCGGTATATAACGATGCTCGTACTTCAGCTAACTGGTTTGTTGTTGCTGCTATGGGTCGTTCAGCAGGTCACCTTGCCTTCGGTATTGCATCTGCTTGCCACTACCCAATGATTATCATCCCTGAGATGTTCAACAAGACAAAGATTACTATCGACAAGATCATCAGCCTTATCGTATCGTCTATCGTGAAGCGTAAGATTATGAATATGGACTATGGTGTTGCGATGGTATCTGAGGGTGTATTCCACTCATTGGACGAGGAGGAGATCCTAAAGTCAGGCATCCACTTCTCATACGATGACCATGGCCACCCAGAGCTCGGTAAAGTATCTAAGGCTGAGATGTTTAACACTCTCCTTGAGAAGCGCTGCAAGGCTCTTGGTGTTAAGGTAAAGTCTCGTCCTGTAGAGATTGGTTACGAGGTACGCTGCCAGACTCCATGTGCTTTCGACCTTGTATACTGCTCACAGCTCGGTATGGGTGTTTATAAGCTCTTCTCTGAGGGTAAGACAGGTTGTATGGTATACATCAGCCAGGAGGGTTATGT
>JAFYRL010000033.1 GCA_017546975.1 Alistipes sp. | reverse complement strand
TTCAAGCCACTTATCGCACACTGCGGGGCAAAGTTTATACAATGCCGTAAGGGCGTGTCAGCCCGCGTATACTCAGTTTTCACCTTTCACCTTTCACCTTTCAGTTTTCAGTTTCCCCTCCCCTTCCCTTTCCATTATCGCAAACTCTCCCAAATCGCCTAAAAAGGGGCTTTACGGCGAAAAATTAAAAAATCACACCGATATAAGCGTTAAGTTTTTAGGATAAAAGTTGCTTAAATCGAAAATTATGCCTATTTTTGCGCGTATATATGTATTAAAAATAGGTACGAAATTTTTGAAACTATAATAACAAATTATGTCTGAAGAACTAAACAACACAGGTACGACAGGACGCATCGTCCAGGTCAACCTTGAAGAGCAGATGAAGGCGGCATATATCGACTACTCAATGTCGGTAATCGTGTCGCGTGCACTGCCTGATGTTCGTGATGGTTTGAAGCCTGTACATCGTCGTATCTTGTACGATATGGCTGCAGAGCTCAACCTAACATCGGATAAGCCTACGCGTAAGAGTGCCCGTATTGTCGGTGATGTACTCGGTAAGTTCCACCCACACGGCGATAGCTCAGTATATGAGGCTATGGTGCGTATGGCGCAGGATTGGTCTATGCGCTATCCACTCGTAGAGGGTCAGGGTAACTTCGGTTCTATGGATGGTGACTCTCCTGCGGCGATGCGATACACCGAGGCACGCATGCAGAAGATTACCGACGAGGTAATGGCCGACATCGAGAAGGAGACTATCGACTGGGGTCTTAACTTCGATGATACACTTAAGGAGCCTACCGTACTCCCAACGAAGATTCCATTGCTCTTGGTTAACGGTGCAAGCGGTATCGCTGTAGGTATGGCAACAAACATGGCGCCACACAACCTTTCAGAGGTAGTAGACGCATGCTGCGCATATATCGACAACCCCGAGTGCGAGTGCGAGGAGCTACTTCAATATGTCAAGGGTACTGACTTCCCTACAGGCGGTATCATCTACGGCTATGAGGGTGTTAAGGAGGCGTTGCTCACAGGTCGTGGTCGCGTGGTTATGCGTGCTAAGACAGAGATTGAGCACACTGCATCGGGTCGCGAGTGCATCGTAATCACCGAGATACCATACATGGTAAACAAGGCTGAGATGATTAAGCGCATCGCCGACCTTATCAACGAGAAGAAGATTGAGGGCATCTCATATATCAACGATGAGTCTGACCGCCAGGGTATGCGTATTGTCATCATCCTCAAGCAGGATGCTGTTGCAAGCGTAGTGTTGAACACCTTGTATAAGAATACCCCATTGCAGTCGTCGTTCGCAGTTAACAACATTGCATTGGTTAATGGTCGTCCACAGCTACTCAACCTCAAGGATCTTATCCACCACTTCGTAGACCACCGCCACGATGTTGTTGTGCGTCGTTCGCGCTACGACTTGCAGAAGGCAGAGGAGCGTCTACACATCGTCAATGGTTTGCTTATTGCGCAGGATAACATCGACGAGGTTGTACATATCATCCGCTCATCAAAGACTGGCGAGGAGGCTCGCACACGCCTTCAGGAGCGCTTTGGTCTCTCAGAGTTGCAGACTGCAGCAATCATGGAGATGCGTCTGCGCCAGCTCACAGGCTTGCAGCGTGAGCAGCTTATGGCCGAGCATGACGAGTTGGTTAAGACTATCGACTACCTTAACGCTGTGCTTGCAAATATCGACATGCAGATGCAGATTATCAAGGACGAACTTGTTGAGATCAAGGAGAAGTATGGCGACGAGCGCCGTTCGGAGATTATCTACTCTTCGGAGGAGTTCAACCCTGAGGACTTCTACGCTGATGACGATATGGTTATCACCATTTCACACATGGGTTACATCAAGCGTACCCCACTTGCTGAGTACCGCACACAGAACCGTGGTGGCAAGGGTGCTAAGGGTAGCGCAACACGCGATGAGGACTTCATCGAGCACATCTATGTGGCATCTATGCACAACACCATGATGTTCTTCACAGAGATGGGTCGTTGCTACTGGCTCAAGGTTTACCAGATTCCAGAGGGCACACGAGCATCTAAGGGTCGCGCAATTCAGAATGTTATTCAGATTGACCCAGGAGATAAGGTTCGTGCATACATCAACATTAAGAACCTCAACGACAAGGAGTTCGTAGAGAACAACTACCTTGTAATGTGTACTAAGCGCGGTATCATCAAGAAGACAACTCTTGAGGCGTACTCACGCCCACGTACTAACGGTGTCAATGCAATCGTTATTAGAGAGGGTGACCAGCTCTTGGAGGTTAAGCTCACAAGCGGTAATGCCGAGATTATGATTGCTGCCCGCGAGGGTCGTGCTATCCGCTTCAACGAGTCTACAGTACGCCCAATGGGTCGTGTAAGCTCAGGCGTTAGAGCAATATCTATCGAGGAGAATAACGAGGTTATCGGTATGATTGCTATCGAGCCAGACTCTAACCAGGATGTTCTCGTACTCTCGGAGAATGGCTACGGTAAGCGTACCGACTTGGAGGAGTACCGCATCACCAACCGTGGCGGTAAGGGTGTTAAGACTATTAACATCACCGAGAAGACCGGCGAGCTTATCTCTATCCAGGCTGTTACCGACGATAACGACTTGATGATTATCAACCGCTCAGGTCTTACAATCCGCACCTCTGCCGATCAGATTCGCGTTGCAGGTCGCGCAACACAGGGTGTAAGAATTATCAACCTCCGCGAGGGTGATGCTATCGCCTCAGTTACCGCAGTACCTAAGACCGAGGATGAGGATATCGCAGAGAATGTTGAGGGCGCAGAGAGCGTTGAGAGCGTTGAGAGCGTTGAGAGCGTTGAGAGCGTTGAGACAACAGAGAACGCAAACGAGTAGTAATATTTAACAATTTAGATAGTATCTAATTATGAAAAAGTTTTTATTCTTGGCAAGTGCAATGCTTATGTTCGCGTTGCCAGCCGCTAATGCACAGAAGGTAAATACCTCTGCAGAGCTTAACAAACTTCAGAAGGCTGACCTTAGCCTTGAGAACCCTAAGAAGAACATCAAGGCAGCAACATGGTTGGCTCATGGTAAGGCTTATACAGACGCATACATTCTCCCAACTAAGGAGATTGGTCGCGGTGTACCTGTACAGGTTCTTCAGATGAATGTTGGCGAGCCACGCGCTATGGTTGAGGGTGAGTTGCAGGGCGCACCTATGATCGTTCTTGACTATGAGTATGTAGACATCTACATCAACCCAACTAACTACCTCATCGAGGGCTGGAATCAGAAGAAGGATATCAAGGAGAACCTCCCAGAGGTAGCTATTGCATCTTTGACTAAGGCTTATGAGATGGACCCAAAGATGGAGTCTAAGATTGCTGCTGTAGCTCTTAACCTTGCTAACGCTTTGATGCAGCAGGGTGACGCTCTTAACAGCGTAGGTCGCATCCTTGACGCTGCAAAGTGCTTCGAGACTGCTTACCGCGCAGAGAGCATCGTTCCATCTACAGTAGCTAACGGTGATAACCTCTTCAACGCAGGTATGCTCTTGACTATGTATGCTTCAACAGCTACAGGTGAGGATGCTTTGAATGCATTTGCTAAGGGTGAGCAGCTCTTTAACGAGGTTATCAACACAGGCTATGCTGATGCTAACGGTCATATCTACTACTACCTCTTCCACTGCTACTATGGCCAGAAGGAGAAGAGCCGCGAGGAGTATCTTCCAAAGGCTAAGGAGGCGTTGCTTACAGGTATTAAGCTCTTCCCTAAGAACAACACTATCCTCGATGGCCTTATGCAGTTCTACACTGCTGAGGAGGGCGTGGGTGATCCAGCAGAGCTTACTACTATGATTGAGAACTCTCTTAAGGATGATCCTACAAACTACGATTTGTGGTTTGGCCGTGGCCGTGTTTACAACGCTATCAAGAACTTTGATGAGTGTATCAAGTCATTCGAGAAGTGTGCATCGCTTCGTCCAGAGGCTTTCGATGCTAACTTCTACATGGGTTACTTCATCATCGAGAAGGCTAACGACGCTATCAACGCTCTTAACAACAACTCTGGCATTAGCTACGATGAGTATGAGGCTGAGAACGCTAAGATTAACCTTATCTACGCTGAGGCTATTCCATGGTTGGAGAAGGCTCACAATATCAACCCATCAGATGTTGGTACAATCGAGTTCCTTAACTCATTGTGCTTCCGCTTGCGCGATATGGATGGCATGATGGATAAGTATAACAAGTACCACGAGTTGTTCTTGCAGACTCGATAGATAGTAACTATAAATACTTAAAATGCGTATGGCTGACCAAAAAAAATGGTCAGCCATACTCTTTTTTATCAACGAATTGCTATATTTGTCACATGAAACGACAAATTAGCTACTCACACAGAGAGGAGGTACTCAACTTCTCGACACACGGCATTGCCCTAATCTTGGGACTTGGCATCTGCATACTCTTTCTACTAAAGGGTCTTACTGCTGAGTCATGGGTTGTAAGTCTTAGCTTCACGCTATACCTTATCGGCGTAGTCTTCTCCTATGCCACCTCGACTATCTACCACGCTATTCCCGCCTCGCATACCGAGGCTAAGGCCTTAGCCCGTAAGTTTGACCACGCAGCAATATATTGGCATATTGCTGGCAGCTATACACCTATCACCCTTATCGCTATGCGATATGGCGGCGCTGCAACATGGGGCATTGTGATATTCTCATTTGTATGGCTCTCGGCCATTGTCGGCACAGCACTCAGCTTCCGCAAGATGAAGCGACAGAGTTACTTGGAGACTACTTGTTATGTGCTTATGGGTCTTACAATCATTGTGGCTTTTAAGCCCTTCTACGAGTGCTGCGGTTTGGAGATAGTACTATGGGTTATTGCTGAGGGCATAGCATATATTATTGGTGCAGTGCTCTACAGCTTCAAGAGTATACCATATATACACTCTGTCTTCCATGTCTTCGTCATCCTTGGCGACATCTGCCACATGATAGCAACATGGAGACTAATAGAGATGTTTATATAAGATGAAAGTGAGAACTGAAAACTGAAAAGTAAGATATTGCTTAGCATGGATTTTAACATGCATCGCAGATACCTTACTTTTCAGTTTTCACCTTTCAGTTTTCAGTTTATAGACATTGTTCCAACCTCTCAAGGAGTGGAGTAAAATCCGAATGTGCATCTGCAAACTCATCGTATGAGTGCTCCGAGTGTCCCTCCTCTGGAACATCCGAGATATACTTAGCTACAATGACAGGGATGTTATCATAGAGCTCCGCAACCTGACATATAGCTGCAATCTCCATATCAAACAAACCACAATCTACACCAAAGCGACTCTTAACCTCGCGGATAATATCGGCATTAACAAACGAATCACCCGTAAATACGGTCTCAGGGTCTGTACCCTGCAACTTACGAGGATCCGTAATCTCTGGGCAGAAGTTCTCTGGGATGATAGCATCATGGTGTATAGCACGGCATGGCATAACAATATCGCCCTGCTTACGACCAAGTGCCGATGCAGCGAAGCCGACAACAGCTAGCATATCATACTTCTCGGTAGCAAGTGTCAAGGCACGCGCCACACCTGCAGATGACAACGCCTTGCCTATACCTACCTCCTTAAGGTCGTAGCTATGCTTTAGACCCTGAGCCTTATCCAAGGCGTAGCGCATAGCACGATACTCGCGTGCTGTAGGCGCACAAATCAACACTCTCATACTACCACCACTTCTCATAAACATTTGCAATACCACGCTCTGCCGCCTCATCCGCAGTAAAGAGTGTACGCATATACTCAGCCATAGCGGCGTTTGTAGAGTCTATGGCATATAGGCCTGGGTTACCACACTGAATCTCGTTAAGACCAACGACATCCGATGCAGACTTTAGAGGGAAAACCTCCTTATATACCTTTGCCAATGCCTCACGAATATCCTCAGCCTCAACATTCTGCATAGTAGATAGGTAGAAACCTGTCTTGCATCCCATAGGGCAGAATGATACGATAGATGAGCCAATCTTCTCATCAAGACGGAGGTAGTAAGCCATAAGGTGCTCGATGGTGTGTACCTCGCCAGAGCCGAGTGGTGCATGTGCCATAGGCGCACGGAAACGCAAATCCCATGAACGCACCTTATAATCATCATTGATAGTATATACCGAACGCAAGTAAAGACCTGCATCAAGCGTACGATGATCAACATCGAACGACGAAACAATATTCTTCTTCATAATTCAAATGGTTTAATCGTACAAAGATAGCAAAAAGTATTTACTTCACCTCACTTATTAAGGTATATATTTCATAGAGTTTATGTATCTTTGCACAAAATTTCAATCTTATAGCATAGTATGAAATTTCGCACAGAGATAAGCATCACACCGTGGAGCGAGCAGATAGGCTACGAGGATAGAATCGTATGCCTCGGCTCATGCTTTGCCACCAACATAGCTAGTAAACTTAAAGAGTCAAAGTTTCATGTTACGGATAACCCAGTTGGCATACTCTTTAACCCTGCCTCTATCGCACGCAGCGTGGGAATGATGACCACGCAACGAACTATCACCGAGGATGATATCTTGGAGCGTAACGGCCGTTATGTAAGCTACCTCTTTCACTCTTCAATATCGGGAGATACACCCGAGGAGGCTGTCAGCGCAATGAACAACGCACTGCACTACGGACGCAGAGCCTTGGAGGAGGCATCACTTATTATCATCACACTCGGTAGCGCATATATATGGCGTGACTGCCATGGCGAGGTTGTTGCAAACTGTCACCAAATGGGAGCTAAGAACTTCGTAAACGAACTTATGAGTGTCAATGATATAGTGACAAATCTTAGAGATATTCTCAACAACACAAAGGCGAAAATACTCTTTACGATAAGCCCTGTGCGCCACCTTAATGACGGTCTTGAGGGCAACTCACTAAGCAAGGCACTGCTTCGTGTCGCTGTCGACACCATCATCAAGGAGCAGCCACACCGTGCAAGTTACTTTCCGTCGTATGAGATAGTTATGGACGATCTTCGCGACTATCGCTTCTATGGTGACGATATGCTACACCCCTCTAGTCAGGCTGTCGAATATATCGCAGGCAAGTTCTTTGACGCTGCCCTTAGCGACAAGGCAAAAAAGACACAAAACAAGGTTTTGGAAATCATGCACGCCCGCTCCCACAGGCCTCTAAATCCTCATAGCGAGGCCTACCGTAACTTCTGTTCTGCACAGCTAAGAGCTATTGCCGAGCTTCCGAATATTGATTTTTCGCAAGAAAAGGAGTATTTCGAGCAGATGTTACAAATTTATTTGTAACTTTGTCGACTCATTCAATAACGAAACTATGCGAAGATACTTTATACGCACACTCTCTATACTTGCCGTAGCACTTGCAAGCTACACAACCGTCTTGGCAGAGCGACCACGCTTGGTTGTAAATATCATCGTAGGCTCACTAAGCAACAGCGACCTTGACCGCTTCTCGGCAAACTTCTCCGACGGCGGCTTTAAGCGTCTTATGGAGGGTGGTGTAAGATACCATAACGCCATGCTCGACTACGCCAACACCTCAACTGCGGCGGGCTTGGCAACAATAGCAACCGGCACCGAGCCTGCGACACATGGTGTTGTAGGCAAGCATTGGTGGAACTATGTCGACGGCTCCTATGTCGAGCTTATCTTCGACGGTAATGCACAGGCCGTAGCGCCAAGCACAGGCACAGGCAAATATTCGCCTCATCGCCTCAACGCCCCAACCATTGGCGATATGCTCATCATGCAGAACAACCAGAGCAAGAGCTGCACTATCGCCATCGACCCTCTCTCTGCCATTCTCCTTACGGGTAAGCACGGCGTGGGATATTGGGCTGAGAGCAAACAGACACATTGGACCACATCTTCGGCATACACCTCAACACTACCAAAGTGGATTTCGGAGTATAACCGCGAGGACCAGAACGACATGTACCACATGAAGCGCTGGCGACCTCTATACACAGCACAGCACTACACCAACTCGGAGGTAGCTGTGATGGAGGGCATAACATCGAAGACTACAACCCTCATCAAGGGCGTCGATCTAACACTTGCCAACAGCAGCTTCGGCAAGATGTGCTACACCCCAGCAGGCAACTCCATGGCACTTAAATTTGCCTTTCAGTACATTACTAAGGAGTCTTTAGGCAGGGATGAACACCCAGATATTATAAACATATCGCTCGACACAGCGCGCTATATTGCCGAGACCTACGGCACAGAGTCTATGGAGTATGAGGATATGCTCTATCGCCTTGATAAGGATATTGAGGACTTCCTTGTTAAGCTATATGCTCAGTTCAAACACAAGGAGAATATCGTTGTCACCCTTAGTTCATATCACGGCACCTCGCCATCCTACAACATCAAGGGCGATGCCCCTCGTGAGCGCCTTAACATCGGACAGATGGAGGTATTGGTAAACGCCTTCCTCGGTGCTAAATATGGCTCGGACAGATATATCCTCGGCTTTGCTAACAAGGCCCTATACCTTGACCACACACTGATAAACAACAAGCGCCTAAGCCTTGCAACCATACGCGAGGAGGTAGCCACCTTCCTACTACAGATGCGTGGCATATCCTCTGCAATATCAGCTACTGCACTACGAAACACCTTCTTTGGCGAAGGTCGCAGTCGCCTTATGCAGCAGAGCTTCTACGCTACTCGTTCGGGCGATGTTATTATAGACCTCATCCCTGGTTGGATTGTGGAGCAGGAGGGAGTACGCTCAGCCTCAGATGCAGGATATAACTACGACAGAAATGTGCCGCTTATCATCTACCAGAGCGGTAAGACCGAGAGCGTAGAGCGCGAGGTGAGCATTGAGGCATTAGCCCCAACCTTGGCATATATACTCGGCATAGAGCGTCCATGGGCAGCCACAGAGCCTGCACTATGGGAGTTTAGAAAGAAGATAGATTAAACAATAGATAGAGATGACACAGGATAAAATTCAAGAGGAGATAATCGAGGAGTTCTCGATGTTTGATGATTGGTTAGATAAGTATGACTACATCATTAGCCTTAGCGAGAGCCTCCCTGCTATAGACCCAGCTAAGCGCACTGACAAGTACCTTATCGAGGGATGTCAGTCAAGAGTATGGGTATCATCAGAGCTAAAGGATGGCAAGATGGTATATACCGCAGATAGCGATGCTATCATCACCAAGGGCATCATCGCACTGCTCATCCGCGTTATGGATGGCCGCAGCCCTGAGGAGGCAGCAAATATCGACCTATACTTTATTGACGCTATAGGTCTTGGTGAGAACCTATCACCTACACGCAGCAACGGTCTCCGCGCCATGATTGCACAGATGAAACTCGACGCACTTGTATTTTCACAGAAAAACGAATAGTAAGATGACACCAGAAGAGATACTTTCAGTTGAAAAGAACATTGTTCTTACACTTAAGAATATATACGACCCTGAGATTCCAGTAAACATCTATGATCTCGGTCTTATATATGAGATTAACTTTGACCCAACGGGTACGGCAGATATCATCATGACCCTCACAGCACCAAACTGTCCTATGGCAGACCAGCTTCTTGCAGATATACACCGCGAGGTAAGCAAGATTGAAGGTGTTAAGAGTGTTAACATCACCCTTACCTTCGAACCACAGTGGGATAAGTCAATGATGACCGAGGAGGCGTTGTTGGAGCTTAACCTATTCTAAGCAGCCATGACACCTCGCGGCAACATAACGGAGTGTAGCGCATATATCGCTGAGCTTGACGCCCAGAGACGCGCCATACTCTTTGAGCGTCTATTCAAAGAGCGCATGAACCTCAAGCAGCAGGTCATCATGCAGACATTTAAGTCCGTGGGTGAGGAGTGGAACCAAACACTCTACACCACACTTCTTAAGTATCTGGGTAGCACGCATAATGGAGCCGCTATGGAGCAACTATCAAAGGTTGTTACCTACACGATGTTAGCCAAGGAGCGCGGCGAGCTACGAACATTGGAGGCGTTACTCCTAGGTGGCGCTGGGCTCCTAGACCTATACCCTGAGGATGGCTATATCAAGATGCTAAAGTTGGAGTTTGGCCACCTTGCAGCCAAGTATAGCATCACACCTATGAGTGCTGAGGCATGGCAGCTACAGAACATCTACCCCAACACCTACCCTACGCTGCGCCTTGTGCAGTTTGCAGCATCCATGTATAGGCAGAGCATATCGTTTAGCGCTGTCATGGAGTGTCGCACACGCAAGGATGTACACGAACTCTTCTCGGGTTGTGCGTCAGAGTATTGGCTCAGCAACTTCTACTTAGGAAACGGCAAGGGGGACGCCTCAGCCCGCATAGGCTCATTCACAGGCGACCTTCTCGGCATAAATGTAATAGTGCCAATGCTCATCGCCAATGGTCTATATATGGAGGATACGGGACTTATATCACGCGCCATAGGCTTGGCATCAAACATCCCATCAGAGGATAACAGATATATCAAGATGTGGCAGCGCCACGATGCACCTATCTCGATATCGGCAATAGATTCACAAGCTCTGCTACATCTATCGCGCACCTACTGCGAGAATGGAGCATGTGATAGGTGTTGGCTCTATAGAATTGATGCTATTAAAAAGTGATTTGAGCGTATAACTCCTCAATCTTATCACACATAGCACCCCATGAGAAACGCTTACGCTCCTCTATCATATTGTGGGCAAAGCGTTCAATATTATCATCCTCGAATACTCTCTCTAAGGCATCAGCTACGCCGTCAACCGAAGGCTCACATACATAGCCTACGCGGTCGTTAGGCACAATCTCAGCAAGACCACCCACATTCGTAACAATCACAGGTGTGCAGAAGTTATAACATATCTGCGTCACACCACTCTGCGTAGCTGTCTTATAAGGCAACACCACACAATCTGCAGCCGAGAAGTAATACTTAACCCTTTCATCAGGGATAAAGTAATCGTGTAACACTATATCACTTTGAAGTCCAAGACGCTCAATAATAGATATATACTTATCGCGCGAAGCGTAGAACTCTCCCGCAATAAGAAGTTTATAGCCCTCTCTACGGAACTTTGCCCACGCCTCAAGAAGCGTATCAAGGCCCTTATAGTCGCGTATTAGACCAAAGAACATAGCATAGCGCGCATTAGGGTCAAGACCCAACTCCTTGCACGCCTCGCTACGCTCTACACGCCCACCAAAATTCTCGAACATAGGGTGCGGCGAGAAGAGTGCCGGTGCTGAGGTATAGGCTTTAAGTTCGCCATGCACCTGCTCCGACATATATATAAAGCCATCTACCGAATTAAGGTAATAGCGATTGAATGGTCTATCAATTATATGATGTTCGTGTGGCTCGACATTATCTATCTGACACACCACCTTCGTATGGCCATTACTACGAGCAAGACGAGCAATAGAGCCGAAGCATGGTGCCATAAATGGAGTCCAATACTTCATCAGCACAATATCTGGCTTTGTGCGATGTAACTCTCTACCCACACTCCACCACGACAATGGGTTTATGGTCGAGACCCTACGGCGGATATTCAAATCCTCAGGCGCAGGGGTATCTACTGTCTGACTCTTACCAGGAAATAGCAACGATGGATACTGCAATGTAAAGGTTTGTATATCAACCTCATAGCCTCGCGACTGAAACTCACGAGCCATAGTCTCCATAATTGATGCCAAGCCTCCACGATATGGATGCGCTGGGCCGACGATTGCTATCTTCAACTTACGAGTCATACACCGCTATTTGAACTCTATCCTTGCACGGCAGAGTGTTTTACCAGAATTTGATGACACCTCAAAAAG
>JAFYRL010000032.1 GCA_017546975.1 Alistipes sp. | reverse complement strand
GCTATCTGCGGCAACGATGTGGTAGAAAGCATAACCCTTCTTACCGTGACGTGCCAAACGAATTTTAACAGCCATTTGCTATAAAATTTTATTGGTTAATAAATAAATACGCATAACCCATCTGGGTTTTCAGCGCGCAAAGGTACGAACATTTTTTTATCCTGCAAAATATTCCTGCAAAAAAATTCTCGTTAACGCCCTATTGGAATGAGTTTTGTACTGAAAAGTGTAGGTTTAACCTTTAATATATATTATTATGATGCCAGTAAAAAAGATGAATCGATTGCCTCAGATGTTTGGAGACCTCTTCTATGACCAGTGGCCAGACTTCTATTTTAAGCGTGGTACAACGCCACAAATCAATGTTATCGAGACAGACAAAAAGTTCAAAATCGAGATTGCAGCTCCGGGTATGACCAAGGAGGATTTCAAAGTTGAACTAAATGGCGAGAATCAACTCGTTGTCTGCTTGGATAAGGAGATGGAAAAAGATGCAGATGGTAAGGAGTGTTGCGGTGAGGAGGATTGCTCAAAGGATGAGAAGCATCACTACCTCCGCAGAGAGTTTTCATATACCTCATTCCGTCAGATTTTTAATCTCCCAGAGAATGTCGACCGCGATAAGATCACGGCAAAGATGAAGCATGGCGTGCTTCATATCAAACTCCCTAAGCGCGAGGGTGATGCTAAACAGCCGGCGATGAAGATGATTGCCATAGAGTAAAAGCAGAGGGTGTTAAGTTCTACTTGACACCCTCAACCTTTATCTATATGTCGCTCTTATTCTCGATTTCTAAGCATTCTTGAGATCTCTGCAAGTGTGCGTAGTGTTGCCCATGTTATCATGGTTATTGCAAAGATTACCACAGCACCGCATGTTGCCCAAATCATCGGAGCGTCAACGCCAAAGTCTATGATTATTGGAGCTATAAGTGCGCCAAAGGTGCAGAATAGACCCAACACAAGGAGTATATCGCCAGCATTAACAAGTACTGCCTCGCGGAAGATGTATTTTGATTTTGGGCGTGGCTCAGCATTCGTGTAATTGTCGCGCTTAATAACACTCTCGATGCCCTCAGGAATAGGCTCTGTTGCTACCTCCTCTGGTCGCTCGGCTGAGCATGCGGGACAAATGCTTATATCATTGCTTACTAGGGTGTTGCAGCTACGACACAACCACGCCTCTCTCTCCATATTCTCGCTCATATCCTATGCTATTTTGTTGCGCCATGGTCAATATCACATCCTGCGCAGTTGCCAGAACAGATGCTGTCTGTCTCACAATCTGTTAGACCCATATCCTCGCGTGTCTCCTGCACAGCGCACTTAATTCCCATTTTCTGCATATTTGGGTTGGTTGATATCTCAGACTCAATATGGTGTCCTTTGAATATGTATGTTAGCGACATGGCAAGGGCGAAAAAGCCCACGACTGCGATGGCTGCTATCACTGTAACTAAAATTGTCGACATAATTTTCGAGTTAAAATTATTGTAATTCTCGGTGCAAATTTATATATTTGCCAAGTATTTTGCAAATGTTATAGTTCGTTGTGAGGTGACGGCTGTATATAATTGTTTTATATTCACTTATTTAGTGTATGAAGATAGTAGTTGCTGGTGCTGGAGATATGGGTACGCACCTTGCCAAGATGTTGAGCGGTAATGGTCATGATTTGACTGTTGTGGATGTAGAACCTAAAGCATTGGTTGAGGTTGGAAACCTCGTTGATGTAGTAACGGTGGAGGGTGATACAACACAATTCTCTGTATTGCGTAAAGCGGGTGTCCGTAAGTGTGACCTCTTTATTGCTGTGCGCTCAGTGGAGAATGATAATATCCTCTCGGCAGTAATGGCAAAACAACTTGGCGCAAAGAAGGCTATTGCTCGTGTAGATAGCAATGAGTATCTTGAGCCAAACAGCAAGGAGATATTCATCGATATGGGTATCGACTACCTCTTCTATCCTGAGCAGATTGCTGCGCGTGAGGTTATCAACCTGCTCGGTCATACCTCATCAACCGAGTATATAGACTTTGCAGCGGGTAAGTTATCTATGGTAGCTTTTCGCCTTGAGTTAACTTCGCCACTCCTTGGTAAACCTGTTATAGATGAAGATTGCGACAACGAAGATTTAGAGTATCGTGTCGTGGCTATTGTGCGTGGCTCAAAGACTATCATTCCATCTATTGATGACCGTTTCGAGGAGGAGGATATGGTCTATGTGATTGCGCGTCATAGTGCAGCGAGTCGTGTAGCAGAGCTCTCGGGTCAGCATCAGGTAGATGTGCGTAATATGATGATTCTCGGAGGCTCTCGCATTGGTGTGCGTATTGCCAACGAGTTGCAGAATAGTGTAGATATAAAACTTGTGGATTATAATGCCGATAAGGCCTTCCGTCTTGCGGAGATGCTCGATAAAACACTTATCATCAATGAGGATGGTCGTGATACCGAGGCGATGATGGAGGAGGATATCGCTGGCATGGATGCCTTTGTTGCTGTGACAGGTCGCAGCGAAACAAATATCCTTGCTGCGATGTTGGCAAAGCGCATGGGTGTTAAGAAGGTAATTGCTGAGGTGGAGAACATCAACTATATCTCCCTGGCGGAGAGCGTGGGTGTAGATACCATCATCAACAAAAAGCTTATTACCGCATCCAACATCTTCCGCTTTACAATGTCCTCGGATGTACAGGCAATTAAGTGTCTAACAGGTAGTCAGGCAGAGGTGCTTGAGTTTATTGTTAAGCCAAACTCTCCAGCAACCAAAGAGCCTATCCGTGATCTCGGACTTCCAGAGGACTCTATTGTGGGTGGTGTAGTGCGTGGCGATAGAGTGTTCATCGCTGTGGGAGATACACAGATAAATGCCTACGATAGGGTTGTTGTGTTTGCGATGCCGGAGTCGGTTATGCGTGTGGCAGAGTTCTTTAACTAATTTCTTGTGATAAGGGGCATATCTGCGTCATCTGCCTTCTCTGAATTAGGAGGTCGGGTAAATGTGAAAACGAAATATTAACTACTAATTTATATAACAATGTATATTGCAATTGCAGGTAATATCGGTAGTGGTAAGACAACGCTAACCGAGATACTTACAGAGCGTTTTGGGTCAAAGGCCTACTATGAAGATGTGGCTAACCCATATATCAGTGACTTCTATGACGATATGGGTCGTTGGTCATTTCATCTTCAGCTATGGTTTCTTGGTAGCCGTATTCAGCAGACCTTGACAATGCTATCGGATGGCGCGGACAATGTTGTGCAGGATAGAACAATTTATGAGGATGCTCATATCTTTGCGGATAACCTTCATAAGATGGGCCTTATGGCTACACGCGACTTTGAGACCTATATGAAGATGTTTAATATTGAGCAGGCGTTGTTGCCAAAGCCAGATGTGCTTATCTATCTTAAGGCGAGTGTTCCAACGCTTATCTCACAGATTAAGATGCGCGGAAGAGAGTACGAGCAGAATATTGATGAGGAGTATTTAAGTCGTCTAAACGAGAAGTATAACCATTGGATAGAGAATATCTACGAGGGTCGTGTATTGGTCGTTGATAAGGATGTCGACGACTTTGTTGCTGACCCTTCAATCATCGACCGTATATGTGCCTCAGTAGAGGAAATGTGTGTTGGTAAAAGACAGCTATAATATGTCACAGCCGCTACCTATAGAGTTTGTCGCATCGATGCGTGAGATGCTTGGTGAGGATGCCGAGAAGCTATTTGCTGCTCTCGACACAGAGCCAGCTACATCCATTCGACTTAACCCAATGAAACCCGCTAAGGTCTTTGATGGTGAGAAGATAGGGTGGTCTGTGTGGGGTAGGTATCTCGATGAGCGACCTCAGTTTACGCTTGATCCATTGTTGCACGGTGGTGCATACTATGTGCAGGAGGCATCGTCACAGTTTGTTGGCTACCTGCTCAAAGATGATGATATGTCGGGTAGAAGAGTGTTGGATATGTGCGCTGCTCCCGGCGGTAAGACAACTATATACTCTACGCTTGTAGGTCGTGAGGGCTTGGTTGTGGCTAATGATATCAACCGCAGCCGTACTCTCGCTCTTGCAGATAATGTTCAGCGTTGGGGTATGGGTAATGTGGTTGTTACATGTAACGAGCCGAGCCACATAGGTGCTTTTGAGCATTGGTTTGATGTCGTTGCGGTGGATGCGCCATGTTCTGGTGAGGGTATGTTCCGTAAGATGGATGAGGCACGCACTGAGTGGTCACCATCATCTGTAGAGCAGTGTGTGGCACGCCAAAAAGAGATACTCTCCGAGGCGTGGCGTACGCTAAAGCCTGGCGGTAAGCTTATCTATAGCACATGTACCTTTAATGATAAGGAGGATGAAGGTATTGTAGAGTGGCTAATGGCGGAGTATGGTGATGAGTTGGAGAGTGCAGAGCGCGTAGAGATAGATGATAAGTGGGGTATTGTTCGTAGTGATATAGGTGTTTTTCAGTGCTTCCATTTCTATCCTCATAAGGCGCGTGGCGAGGGTTTCTTTGCTGCTGTAGCATGCAAAAAGGGTGGCGTAACAAGACGCGTAGTGCCTAAATCTCGTCGTAAGGTATTTGCGCCTGTGCAGAATAAGGATTTAGCAGAAGTAGTGCGTTGGGTGGATAATCCAAAGCAGATGACTTTTAAGTTGATAGGTGATACAATATATGGCTATAATAGTGCTATAGTGGATGATGTTGTGAGCTTAAGTGAATCGCTCTCGGTTGTCTATTCTGGTGTAATTATGGGACAGATATTCAAGGGTAAGTTGAAACCAGAACATCCATTGGCTCTATTTATTTGTTGTAGCTCTTCAGTTGTGCCACATGTCGAGGTGTCGGAGGAGGATGCGCTAAACTATTTGCGTCGTCAAGATATACCTGCGATTCAGTTTGAGGAGGGTATAAATATCCTCTCTTATGGCGGTGTCTCTATCGGCTTTATAAAGCGTATCGGTGCGCGATGTAATAATATGTATCCTAAGGATTTGAGAATAATTAAATTGTAAAATATATATGGCAAAGCTATTGTATTCAATGGGTGAGGTGACGGAAATGTTCGATGTTAATGCATCGCTAATCCGTTATTGGGAGTCGAAGTTCGACTGCATCAAGCCTCACAAGAATAAGAAGGGTAATCGTATGTTTACACCTTCGGATGTTGAAAATCTAAAGCTTATCTACCACCTTGTTAAGGAGAAGGGTATGACTTTGGAGGGCGCTAACATGGCGATGAAGCGCCGTGGTAAGAGTGTACAGCGTGATGTCTCTATCTTGGAGCGTTTGCAGCATATCCGTGCAATGTTGTTAGAGGTGCGTGAGTCATTGGGCGATAACACACCAGCAGAGTACGAAGCACCTATTGAGGCAATGTCTGAACTAATAACCGATGTTGAGCAGCAGGCACAGGCAGAGGTTGTTTCTGGTGTTACAACCAAAGAGGAGGCGGTTGTAGTAGAGGAGCTAGTAGCAGAGACTCCTGTAACGGAGGAGCCACGCCGTCGTGGTCGTCCTCGTAAGGTTGTTGAGACTCAGGAGGAGACAACACCAACCGTTACACGCCGCAAGTCTAAGGCAAAGCGTGAGGAGAGCAAGGAGCTCTTCCCATTCTATGAGCAGTCACTATTCTAAAGATTAGGGTATGAAGATACGCGATATAGCTCAGGTAATTGAGGAGTTTGCGCCACTATCGCTTCAGGCAGAGTATGATAACTCTGGTCTTATTGTGGGCCGTATGGATGACGAGGTGCATGCTGCGCTCCTTGCAGTGGATGTTACAGAGGAGGTTATTGATGAGGCTATAGAGAATGGATGTGATATAATCATCACTCATCACCCAATTATCTTCTCACCACTTAAGCGCCTGAACTCAGCTAACTATGTTGAGCGATGTGTGGAGCGTGCTATACGCCATAATATCGCGCTCTATGCTTGTCATACTAACCTTGATAGCGTGCAGGGTGGCACAAGCTGGCAGGTAGGCTCGATGTTGGGCTTGGAGTCTATGCGAGTTCTTGAGCCTCGCAAGGGTGATGATAGCGTAGGCTATGGTGTTGTGGGTGAGTTGCGTACAAAGGAGTGCGCTATCGACTTCCTAAGGCGAGTAAAGCGAGAGTTTAATGTTGGTGCTATACGCCATAGTGATATTCCATCAGATGATATGATGATTGGTCGTGTGGCGATATGCACAGGCGCTGGTCGCTCAAATATCAACGATGCCTTGGCGGCTCAGGCAGATGTGTATATCACCGCTGATTTGCGCTATAACGACTTTATGTGTGGTGAAAATCGTATGATTTTGGCAGATATTGGGCATTTTGAGAGTGAATTTTGCGCAATTCGTATCTTAGATATGGTATTATCAAAAAAAATGTGTAACTTTGCGGTTCGCAAGAGCATATGCTCTCGCAACCCAATACACTATTTACTCTAAGTAATTGCCGAAAATAACTAAAAAGCATAATATATGGCACAGAAAAAGACAAACGAAGTTGACTACTCGATGCAGGAGAAGATTATGGCTCTTTATGAGTTGCAGAAGATTGACTCTCAGATCGATGAGATAAACAAGGTAAAGGGTGAGCTACCTCTTGAGGTTCAGGACCTTGAGGATGAGCTTGCTGGTCTTAATACTCGTATCGAGAATATCAATGCCGAGATAGAGGAGCTTAACTCTCTAACTCGCCAGCGTAAGCGTGAGGTTGATCAGGCAAAGATTATGATTGGTCACTACAAGGAGCAGCAGAATAATGTGCGTAACAACCGTGAGTTCGATGCTATCAATAAGGAGATCGAGTATCAGGAGCTTGAGATTGAGCTTGCTGAGAAGCGCCTTAAGGAGTACACTGCTCAGATAAAGACTAAGAAGGCTGTTATTGACGATACCAACGCACTTGTAGAGGAGCGCAATATCGACTATAAGGCTAAGAAGGAGGAGCTTGACTCAATTGAGGCTGAGACTGCACAGCAGATTGCTGATCTTAAGGCTAAGGCAGAGGTTGCTAAGCAGCCTATCGATGAGCGCCTACTTGCTGCATACAACCGTATTCGTAGCAATGTTCGTAACGGTCTTGCTGTTGTAACAGTTACTCGTGATGCTTGCGGTGGTTGCTTCAACCGTATCCCTCCACAGCGTCAGGCAGATATTCGCCAGGGTAAGAAATTTATCGTGTGTGAGTATTGTGGTCGTATTCTCGTATCAGAGTAGTCGCATAGCACATTCAAACAAAATAGGGGTTGTCAACATATTTGTGACAGCCCCTATTTTTTTTATAATTACCTCATTACCCCAGTTGGTGGTATACAAAAAATAGGCAGTCTTTCGAGACTGCCTAAACTTGTTTGAGTAGTCAATGATTACTCAATGACCTCCTCGTTCTCAGGGAATGTGTAGCCTGCAGGCATCTGAACAAGGTCGATAGCGTAGAATGCATCCAAAGCATTGTCACCTGAGAGGATAAACTTAACAGTAGCATTACGCTCGTTCTCAGTGGTATTCTCCATGACTTTGAGATTGAGATATTTGCTATCAATTACCTCCTCAAAGCTTGGTGCGTCAATCCACTCCTCACCTGTATAGTTGCTTGGATAGATAATCTCATACTCAAACATTGATGCAAGGTCTGCCTGCATATAGCTAAGTACACCCTGAACATTGATAGAGAAATCACAACCCTTTGGGCTAATCATGAAGTGATCCTCAGCGTCATTCCATCTGATAACATCATTATCACCTGTGATAAGGTGTTCTGGAGAGTAGATGCCAGAGAGGTCAAGACCGCCCTCGCAGCTAACAGCAAATAGACCTGCTACAACAGCAAGTAGTGCAAAAAACTTCTTCATTGTTATAAATTGTTTGTGTTAAAAATCGATTGTGCAAATGTATAAATAATTTTTGAATATTACGATAATAGTAGATAAAATGTAATGTCTAATTATTTACTGCTTCTGCGTCTATTACACTCTTTGTCGCAATCTGAGCATGAACACCCCTCATTGCAGAAAAAGAAGTGCCATATACGGCGTATAAGTGCAACTCCAACGATAACGGCAATTATTGCAACTGCCAAATCTTGCCAATTTGCTATCATAGAAGAAGTAGTGTTATGTGGTAGGCAATCCATGCGATAAGCCATGCAACGGCTGTATTGTATAGGGCAGAGCCTAAAGCCCACTTCCAGTTAAGCTCCGAACCTATAGCCATAATGGTGGCGATACATGGTAGGTAAAGAAGCGAGAATATTAGGAAGGCTACAGCTGTAGGTATAGACATGCTATTTGCTATACGGTTGCTTACATCCTTCGATAGTACATCATCGCTCTCTGCCTCCTCGTCGTTAGGCTGGGCATATAGTACATTCATTGTGCTCACAACAATCTCCTTTGCGGGGATGCCCGAGAGTAGTGCCACGGTAGCCTGCCACTCCATCTTCATAGGCTCAAATACAGGCTGACAAAACTCTCCAATCTTGCCCATAAATGATTGTTCATATCGTGGAGTCTCAATCTCTATATCACTCTTTGGACGAGGATAGTAGCTTAGTAGCCACACAACAATAGAGGCTATAAGTATTAGTCCCCCCATCTTTTTTAGGTACTGAGCGCACTTAGACCACATGTGGCGTATTGTAGCCTTAGCTGTAGGTATGCGGTATGGCGATAGCTCCATAACAAACGGTGCCTCCTGCTCCCTAAACATAAATCTGCGCATAAGGCGTGCAGAGATAACCGCCATAATCATACCGAAGAGATATAGCAGAAATAGCACCGTGCCGGCATGTGCAGGGAAGAATATTCCCACGATCATCATATATATAGGTAGACGGGCGCTACAAGACATAAATGGTACAACCATGATGGTTATAAGTCGTGAGGTGCGGCACTCAATAGTGCGGCATGCCATAACTGCGGGAACATTACAACCAAAGCCCATAATCATCGGGATAAAGGATTTGCCATGTACGCCCATGCGATGCATAATCTTGTCCATAATGAAGGCTGCGCGAGCCAAGTAGCCAGAGTCCTCCAATATCGATATAAACAGATAGAGTATCATGATATTTGGTAGGAAGACCAAGACACTGCCCACGCCACTGATAACACCATCCGTAAGCATATCTCTCAAAGGTCCGTCACTCATCATGCCACGAATAGTGTCATACAACCAGCCTACGCCAGCATCAATCCAATCTTGTGGGTATGCTCCGAGTGTAAATGTGCAATAGAACATAAACCACATTAGCGCAAAGAAGATAGGGAAGCCCCAGATGCGGTGGGTGACAATCTCATCTATCTTATCGCCTATGGTGTTGCGCTTACGCACAGCTGCGGTGTAGGTCTCCTTGAGTGCGCCAGAGATAAAACCATACTTTTGTGCTGCTAATGCCGTCTCTATATCCTCATCGAGTGCCTGCTCTATCTCTGTTCGTGCTGTCTCAGCCATCTTTGACCAGCGCTCGAAGTGTGGCGCAGACTCCAAAAGCGATATAATCTCCTTGTCGCCCTCGATAAGCTTTAGGGCGTAGTATCGAGGAGGAAAGTGGGCAATAAGCTCCTCACGATGTAGACGCATATCTGCATTTAGAGCCTCAAGGTTCTCCTCAATCACCGTACCGTAGCCGATATGGATGTGTCGTACGCGTTCATCGTTATTCTCATATACTCCGATAACAGCGTCAAGAAGCTCCTCTATGCCCTGACTTGTCGGTGCAACAACGGGTATCATTGGAATACCTATCATCTTACCTAATGCTTCATGGTCAAAGGTAGCACCACTACGCTCCAATTCATCATACATGTTGAGCGCTATCACCATCTTTGGGCTTATATCAATCAGCTCGGTGCTAAGATAGAGGTTGCGCTCAAGGTTTGAAGCTACAACGGTGTTGATGATAATATCTGGTGTATTCTCAATGAGGTGTCGGCGTACATATACCTCCTCAGGTGAGTATGCTGAGAGTGCATATGTTCCCGGAAGATCGGTAACCTCGATAGTGTAGCCCTTGTAGTTGAGTGTTCCTCGCTTGGCATCTACGGTTACACCGCTATAGTTACCTACATGTTCGCTACGACCACATAGAGTGTTAAATAGTGAGGTCTTGCCAGAGTTTGGGTTGCCTACAAGACCTATGCTAATATGTTTGCGACGACTATCAAGAGCCTGCTTCACTATATCAACACTATCTATGATTGTTGTACCTTCGGTCGCAATAAGACTGTCTGCCTCTTCGCGTGTCATGACCACAATCATCTCTGCCTCTTTGCGTCTAAGGGAGATGTCATAGCCCATGATATGGTACTCGATAGGGTCTTTGAGTGGCGCATCGAGGATAACGGTTACCTCCTGACCGCAGACAAAGCCCATCTCCATAATACGGCGACGGAAGCCACCGTAGCCAAGTACCTTGACAACGGTAGCAGTTTCGCCTATCTTCAAATCACTTAATCTCATCTGAGATGTCTATATATTAGTCGTTACTTCTGATTTTGGTGGTGTTCAATATTGGTTGGTTTGTGAGTTTTGCCCAATATGGAACATCATTTCTATTTTTAACCGCGCAAAGTTACTTATCTATCTATATATATACAATCCCCAAAAGTGGTTATTTTATATCTAGTAGAGGATAAAATGATATGAGTATGTGTAAAAAGTTATAAAAACCTATTGCAAAACAAAAATATTTTATAACTTTGCATAAAGAACAACATTTAATTTATTATTGATATGAAAACATTGGTTGAGAACATTGCAGCTCAGTATGAGGCTTTTGCAAAGGATGCAGCTTTGCAGGTAGAGAAGAATAACAAGGCAGCGGGTACTCGTGCTCGTAAGGCAGCATTGGAACTTACTAAGCTTTTGAAGGATTTCCGCAAGGTGTCTGTTGAGGAGGCTAAGAAGTAATAAATACTACCTTGAAAAATATTTCCCAAAGGGCAGTTGCTCTTTGGGATTTTTTTTATCTGTGGTATGCCTATTGCAAGATGTGGGGAAAAAATCGAGTTATGAAGGTCAACACAGGAAAGGGTAGTATGCCGTTAGTGGCATTGATTGCAATACTCTCTATATCTGCAATTGTATCGTTGCCAGGTTTGGCAATATCTCCTATATTGGATGATTTGGAGAGTATATTTCCGCATGCGAGTGAGTTGGAGGTTGAGATGCTGGAGTCGCTGCCTTCGCTTATGATTATTCCATTTATGCTTCTATCGGGTAGGTGGTCGGTAAAGTATAACAAGATACGACTTTTGGTGCTTGGAACGGCGATATTCCTACTTAGTGGTATAGGCTCACTACTGTCGCGTAGTCTTATGGAACTTATTATCCTCAGTGCTGTGATGGGCATTGGCGCAGGTATCATAATTCCACTATCGACGGGTCTTATTGTCGATTGTTTTGTTGGTGAGTATCGCGTGAAACAGCTTGGTATAAGCTCGGCGGTGAATAACCTTACACTTGTGCTTGCCACAGCGCTTACTGGCTACCTGGCGGGTATAAAGTGGTACTATGCTTTTGCGGTGTATCTGCTCCCAGCAATAACGCTTATCCTCGTACCTGCACTTGGCAGTGTCTCGCCAAATATCGTAGCACAAAATCAAGATGAGAGTGATGCCCCAGCATCAATTAGCTCGAAGCGTATATTGGCGTTGATGTTCTTCTACTTTATGATAACCTATTGCTCGCTAGTTGTAACATTTAATACCTCCTATATTGCTGCGGCGCAGCGGATGAGTAGTGATGTTGCAGGATGGATAATCTCGCTGTTCTTCTTGGCTATTATGTTGCCTGGATTTGTACTTAATGGCGTGAAGCGAGTGCTTGGTAAGGCGACAAACTTCTGGTCGCTAGTGGTTATGGGTGTAGGTCTTGTTGTGATGTCACTGCCGCATCCGAAACTATATACGCTTATTCTAGGTGCGCTACTTTCGGGATTGGGCTATGGCGTTATGCAACCGCTGATATATGATAGGGCGGCATCATGCTCACCGCCACGACTTGCCACCTTGGCTCTGTCATTAGTTATGGCGGTGAACTACCTTGCTATTCTCGTAGCTCCATTTATTATGGATGTTGTGGATAGGCTCTTTCATACATCACAACACACATTTGCCTTTCTCTTTAATGGTGTTGTGACGCTAATAATGGCACTGCTAAGTATTAGAGAGCGTGATGGTTTATATGCGCAATGATAGCATCGAAGTCTGAGGGTGAGAACCAAGCAAACTCCTCATCGCGTCTAAACCATGTCATCTGACGCTTGGCATAGCGGCGAGAGTTACGCTTGATAAGCTCTATGGCCTCCTCCATACTGCACTTGCCATCGAAGTGGTCAAATAGCTCCCTATATCCAACAGTTTGCAAGGCGTTTAGTGAGCGCTTGGGGTATAGGTTGCGCACCTCCTCGATAAGACCATCCTCGACCATGATGTCAACTCGTCTGTTGATACGCTCATAGAGAATGTCGCGGGGCATCTCGGTGGCTATCTTGATGATGTGGAATGGTCGCTCGGCAATATTGCCACTGCGCTGCTCGGAGTATGGCCTTCCTGTTGATATGCAGACCTCCAGGGCGCGCATAACGCGTGCGGGGTTGCATGTGTCTACAACCTCCACATATTTGGGATCTAAGCGTCGTAGCTCCTCAACAAGCGATGATAGACCCTCGCTGTCGAGACGCTGTTTTAGCTCCTCTCGAAGTTGCTCATCCGCCTCTGGTAGTGAGTCCATGCCGCTGCATAGCGCCTGTATGTATAGCCCTGAGCCACCTACGGCAACCACATACTCATGCTCCGTAAACAGTCTATCGAGAAGTGTCAATGCCTCAACCTCATAGCGGCCGCAATTAAAGTCATCCTCGACCTCGCGGTCAGCGATGAAGTAGTGCTTTACTGCAGCTAACTCCTCGGCGGTAGGCTGTGCTGTGCCAATGGCCATGTTGCGATATACCTGACGCGAGTCGGTGGAGATAATAGGCGCGCCAAAGTGCTTTGCAATCTCCACTGCCAAGGCGCTCTTTCCAGAGCCTGTAGGGCCTCCAATGACAATAAGTGTACCTCGCTTAGAACTCATCGTCGTAGTTGTCGTCACCGTCAAACTCGTTGTACTCGCTCATCATCTCATCGAAGATTGAGCCCGACTGAACTGTAGCCTCTGGGTTGTACTGATCAGGCACTTGAGCATGCTCGAATGCCACGCGAGGGTAGCTAAGATTTGCCTGTGGGCGCTGCATATCTACAAGCTCCAAGTAGAATGAACGGTCGTTAATCATGTCGAAGGTGTAGATAATACGGTCGTGGAAGTCGCTTGTAACCTCCATAAGGCGCACCTTATCCATGCAGCGTGGCGCACCTGGAATGTCGTCACCCATATCTATCTCGGAGAACTCCTCCACGAGCTGCCAATCGGCATCCGACTTAAATATCGATACCATGCACTCGTCATACCCCAACGCGCGGAGTATAAAGCGGTGAAACTCGGTAAGTGTCATATCAGGGTAGACCTCAAAGTCGCGCACGAAGTTGTCGCTCTCGTCGCTGAGCATTCGGTACTTAAAAATAATATTCATTGTTGTAGTGTTTTTATAGCTGATACAAATGTAGCAATATTTTATTAAACTGCGAAATTTGCGGGGAAAATAACGAAATAACGAAGCGCACCACACCTTTGAGGCAAAACTTCGTAATGACGATGGATTATAAGGCGCAGTCAGATGGGTTCTAATGTGTTACTATGAGTTCTAATGTGTAGAGCGATACCGACAAAAATAGACATCAGAACCCATAGAAACTCATCGGAACACATCTTCCTCATAAGAACTCATTATCCCCACGGGTATTAAAAATAATACCCGCGCCACACAATGTAGCGCGGATATCAAAGTCCAATGTTATCTCCCACTAAAAGTCGTAGCCAACTATATCATCAGCATACTCACTCCAACCACTTGCACTCATATACGCCTCTACCGACTCCATTGGCACATAAATTTTACGGTCTGAGGTGTTGTTATCAAATGCATAACAATTACCAAAATAACTTAATTCCAAGGCTGGCGGTGTTGTAGGTTTGCAATATACACTTGTAAGGCTGCTACAATCATAGAATGCATAATCTCCTATCTCTGTTACGCTATCACCAATAGTTACACTTGTAAGGCTCTCGCACCAACTGAATGCACCATATCCAATCGTAGTTACACTATCAGGAATAGTTACACTTGTAAGGCTGGTGCAATATTGGAATGCAGCCGCTTCAATCGTAGTTACGCTATCAGGAATAGTTACACTTGTAAGGCTGTAGCAAGCTCCGAATGCACCCACTCCAATAGTAGTTACACTATTTGGAATAGTTACACTTGTCAGGATGTCGCAATTAAAGAATGCACCATCTCCAATCGAAGTTACACTATCAGGAATAGTTACACTTTTAAGGCTATGGCAATATGCGAATACAAGCTCCCCAATCTCCGTTACGCTATCGGGAATAGTTATACTTGTAAGGCTGCTACAACTATAGAATGCCATATTTCCAATCGTAGTTACGCCATCAGGAATAGT
>JAFYRL010000031.1 GCA_017546975.1 Alistipes sp. | reverse complement strand
TTTGCAAAGATACATTTTTTTTGTACTTTTGCACCCGGGTAAGTCTTATACGACCAGCTCCTGCAGAACTCCCCCAGGCAAGGAATTGAGCAAGGGTATGCGGTTGTAGCGGTGCGATATAAGTAGCTTACCCTTTTTTTTATACCTATATATTATATATATATATCCTATATCTTCATTAACTCAACTATTGCATATTCCGAAATCAGGTATGAGCCGTAGATAGCTATGCTATATAGCATAACGCTATACCAACCCTTTAATTGCGTTACATGGCGGAATGATGCATAGCCCCAATAGAAGAACCACACAACTAAAGCTACTACATAAAGTAACATAAACACGATATATGGAGTAGATAGTTGAGGGCTTAGTGGCGAGAACATAAATGTAGAGTAGGCAACCTTATCGCCAAATATGGCGGGTAGCATAATAAAGGTTACAGGGATATGTGCATAGAGCATACGCCCAAATACCTCCCACACCGCGATTTTACGACTATTAAACCATACCACTAAGAGAGTAGGTAGAGCCAACGATAGCCATATAGCAACACCATAGATAACATAATTCATAAGTGCAGTACGCCCCCATGTGTAACCCACAATTGATGTAGGCACGATAGAGAAGTACCATCCTAGAATTGCACCTCCTAACATCCAAAAAAGGCCCCACAACAGAGCCTTTTTGGCAGGGATTATTGCAGGACGACACATCCAGCTACCCATCAGCGCACTAACTAAAAGTCAATCTCTACACCAGCCATACAACCCATACCATTCTGATAGTAGTATGCATAGTTATATATCTGGTTATTTAGAAGGTTGAAGCCATCGATAAAGAACTTCCACTTAGAAGTAGCACGGACACTCATACCGGCACGAACATCGATAGTCATTGGGGTCTTCAAAGCAACACTTTCAACCTCTGCTGACCACTCGCGCTTACCCACCATATTGGCAGATGCATAGAATCTAAAACGCTTAATTTCGTACTCTGCCATGAACTCACCACGGAAGCGTGGAGCATCAATCTTATATTCTGATTTGTAGTTGTCCTTATGAGCATCAATCTTTGCAGTAAGCATTAAACCACTAAGAGGATTATAACCCACCTCTGCACCGAAGAATAGACGCTTATTATCTGTAGTATCAACGCCAAAGTTACCATTTGCAGTAACATACCACACAAGCATATCCTTCATACTATTGCGACCTGCATATAGACGATATGTAAGCTTTGAGCTAAGTAGCGAACCTACAACACCAACTGCCAAATCGTAGCTACGGCTATTAGGCATCTTGAGCATGGCACTCTCAGCAACATTATAGTCGATATATGGATTTACTCTATATAGGCCAGCAGCCGAGTTCTGCGACAAGGTGGTATTAAGCTCAATATATGGAGTAACGAACTCATAACCAGAATCAAAGAGCGCCTTTGCACGAAGGATTGGTGTGTGTGTAGCCTTTGCGCTATCCTTAACCTTATCGAACATATAGCCAAGAGCTGACTCAAGAGTAGCAAAGCCAAAGTTACGAGAGTACTCACCCTCAAGGCTAATTCTCAAATCGTTATACGAGGTGTACATCGACTTGTACATATCACCACCGAGCTTAATGCCAAAGGTATCAACACCGAAGTTACGAGCAAAGCGCAAAGCGCCACCAGCATTATACTGAGCCAAAGCATGCGACATATTTCCAACACCTGGAGCCTCGTGTGCCCAATAGCCACCATGCAAATCGATGCCAAAGTTCAAACGATTGAGGTTCGAGAAGTTATCACCATAGGTTAGCTTAAAGCCTATATCCTGAAAACCTAGACCTACGACCTCAGGTGTACGCTCAGCGTAGCGATTGTAGCTATCCAAGTTAATGTTAGCATCTACCTCCAACATCTGGCTACCCAAGAATGTACCTGCAACCATAGATATACCATTACGCATATCGAAGCTATCACCAACCTTGCGGAGGTTAGTCATATTATTTGATAGCTGGCTATCCATATCTGCGCGTGCAGAGAAGTTACCATCATGGGTTAGGCCCACACTAAAGTAACCGACACGAACATTCTGTGTAGTATAGCGGAACTTAATATCCGAACATCCAGGCATACCAAGACCTGTACGAAGATAGGTCTTTATAGGGCGACTGTAGTCCCAATAGCTGGCTCTTGCAGGATCAAAGTAGTGATCATCAAGATTTATCTGCCAGATATCAGTATTTATCGTATACTCAATCTCTGGCTGGAGGTTAGAGTCCTCAGCTACAGATGGTGGAGCTACGAGTTTTGTACCCTGAGCCAAATCATGACTATAGAGGGTTGTAACCTCTACATGCTTATGCTCCTGTGCAACAACTCTTGTTGGAGCGATGAACGCCAAGAGCGCGATAGCTGTAATAAATATATTGTATAGTCTCATATTTATTATGACTTTTATATTCGTTAGACCTATTTGCCAATTGACGCGATACGCTGCTTAGCCGCAGTGATGATACCATCGTCTGTAACAGAGTAACCATCAACAACACTCTGATATGTTGCGCGTGCCTGGAAGAGGTTATTAGTCTTAACAAGCACATCACCAAGAATAATGAATATTCTCGCATGCCAATACTCAGAGCCGCACTTATCGAGCGCATATACACGCTGCTCAGCTACGGCATAGTCGCCATTATTGTAGTCATTCTCAACAATACGATAGTATGCCTCAGCACCCTCGACAGTCATAGTGTTTTCAGCAAGCTTCTTATACAAGCCCAACGCCTCAAGGGTATTATTATTCTCACGAAGGATATTTGCCTTTGTCAACATTGCCTTGCGTGTAGCCCACTCCGTAGCATCTGTCATCTTGATAACATTATCCGCAGCCTCCTTAAGTTTCCATCCGGTGAGATAGCGAACTGATGCATTGATATAACCCTCCGAAGCAAACTGACGCTTCTTAAGGTCGTGTGCAGTGTTATAGAGTTCGAGGTATGCACCTGCAGACTTCTCATACTCTTGCTCATCGAACGACATTCGAGCATATACATCCAATACACGCTCACGATACTGTGTCTGTCCAAGATCGAGGAGCATCTCCATATTCTTCAACGCCTGAGGTCTATTATCCAAAAGCACATAGCAGTCACTTAGGTAGAACAACGCCTCTGTACGGTTATAACCCTTCTCGAATGTCTCGATATAGTTATTTAGGCGACCCTTAGCATTCTCGATATCACCGCTTAGGTATAGTGAACGAGCAGCTGCGAAGCTCAACGAGTCACGCGCCGCGATAGACATATCGCTCTGTACGCCACTACGCTCAGCAAAATCAAAGTACTCATCAACCTTACCATCAGCGACATATATCTCACGAATAGAGCGTATTGCCGACATCGCTGCAGATGACTGTGGATCATACTCCACAACTCTCTTATAATATTGGCACGCTTCATCCTTACGATCAAGGTTATAGTATGCCAACGCCAAATCAGAGAGAGCATTGATATAGTATGGCGAGGTTGTATCAGCCTCAATAAAGGTCTGAAGAGTCACAGCGCCATCTCTATATTGCTGAGATGAAAGGTACGTACGACCAAGCTCATACCATGCATCATCAACATAAGGACCCTCGCCCGATGCCACAATACTCTTCAAACGAGTAATCTTGCTCTTTGGCTTATCGTCAATACCATCAATCAAAGCCAACTGATAGTTCGCATAGAAACGATCATCAGTATATGATGCAGCAGATACACGGTAAACACGACGAGCATTCTCGAACTGACGAGTCTCAAAGTAGACATCACCAAGGCGGTTATGAGCATCAAAGAGGAAACCATCACGAACAGGATAGTCATAGACGAACTCCTGGAGCGCCTGCTGTGCTAATGCGTAGTTACCCATATTGAGGTATGCGTAGCCCAAGCCATAGTGAGCATACTGATACTCTATCTCGCTCTTAGGCGCACGACGCACATACTCTTCATAGTAAGCACTTGCAAGTCTCATATCACCCTTATGGTAGGCAATCTCACCCTGCCAATATTTAATCAAGGCGTTATACTTAGGAACTAAGGCAATCTGCTCAGCCTCGTTAAGAAGCTGCTCGGCAAGCTCCCAATCACCACGCTCAATAGCATCAACAGCCAAGTACACTGCTACCTTCTGATGTGCAGCAGCCATATCTCTATCAGGGTTATTAAACTCACGAATAGCTACATAAGCAGCCTGGTAATTCTCAGAATTGAAGAAGGCTGCAATAAGCAACTGCTTAATCTCCATAATATGTGGAGAATCTGGATAGCGCTTCATGTAGGATTTGAGAATATTGATTGACTCGTTGAATACGCCACCACCAAGCTCAAACTTAAGACGACAATAGTTCAAGTGTGCGTCCTCAGCGATGGTCTCATCAAAGCCCTCAGCAGATGCCATAGCAAAGGCATCAGCTGCATTCTGCTTATCACCTAAGTTAAGATAACAATCTGCCAAGTGGTATGATGCATTCTGTGTCAAGGCATCCTCTGCACCACAAACTTTATTAAGTGCTGCTACTGCCTCACGATACTGCGTCATACGATATAATGAGTAACCTCGAATGTAGTACTCCTGACGACCAAACAACTCCTCTGGATATGCGTTAATCTGAAGAAGTGCGTTCTTATAATCACCTCTAATGAAGTAACTTTCTGCAAGGACACGAACGATATCTGCACGAGTAGATGCAGATGCGCGACCAAGCAACGCCTCACCCTCATTGATTACATAGTCATAATTACCGCGACGGTACTCAATCTGCAGCAAGTAGAATGGAGCCAAACTCTCATATCCCACATACTTCTTAAGCTGCAAGAAACCCTCTTCAGCCTCAATGAAGTGACCTTCACGATATACGATATATGAGTAATAGTATAGCGCATGTGGATACAAGTCCGACACCTTTGGCACCTGCCATAAGTGGTGCTTAGCCTTACGGTAGTCACCCTCAAGGAAGCTGATGTAACCCACACGCATATCATAACGCTCCTTATCCTTTACATTAAGAGCCTTATAGTCGACCTTTTCGAAGAGCTCCTTAGCCTCTGCATAGTTACCTGCATCCGAAACATAACATGCAAGCATAAACTGCATAGAGTTACGATACATACTTGCTGGATAGCGCTTCAAGTAGTTCGCCATTGCCGCTTCAACCTCGGCATCACCAAGCTCCATAGCACAGCGCACCTTGTAATACTCAGCCCATACAACTTCGTTGTAGTCTATTACAGGATTAAGCTCCGAGCTAAATCTATCCAAAGCCATACGAGCCTCACCCCAACGGCGACGCTCCAACATAGTATTGATGTCATCAATACGATCACGCTTATCTGTAGTCTGGGCAGTAGCTGGTATAGTCAATGACGCAAGCACCAAAAGGACCGCTGCTATAAAAGTACTTCTCTTCATAATACAATACATGTAAAATATAGCGCAAATATAATAAAATTTTACTAAGAAACCTAATAATTCGGATTGATTATTGCACTACAAACCTAAAGATTTACCATATATATCAGCAAATACCCGCCAAAGGTGCATAAAAAAATGTGGACTCCGTATTTAAGAGCCCACATTTTTATTTAGCGGATAGGTGAATTACTTAAGCTTAGCAGCCACCTTCTCCAACATATCCTTAGTCATAGACTCAAGATCCCACTCAGGCTTCCAACCCCACTCCTCACGAGCACAAGTGTCATCCAAAGAGTTTGGCCAGCTACGAGAGATCTGATCCTTAACAGGGTCAACATTGTACTCCATCTGGAAACCAGGAACATGGCGCTCAACAACCTCACGAATAATCTCTGGAGTGAAGCTCATAGCAGCGATGTTGAATGAGTTACGATGCTTAAGTTTTGCAGGATCAGCCTCCATTAGATCAACTGTAGCACGCAATGCATCAGGCATATACATCATATCCATGTATACATCAGGAGCAATGTTACATACAAACTTATTACCCTTAACTGCCTCGTAGTAGATCTCTACAGCGTAGTCAGTTGTACCGCCACCAGGAAGTGTTACATTAGAGATAATACCTGGGAAACGAACCGAACGAGTATCAACACCAAAACGAGTGTGATAGTAGTTTGAAAGAAGCTCACCTGTCACCTTGCATACACCATAGATAGTGTTAGGCTGCATAACAGTATCCTGAGGAGTCTTATCGCGTGGGAAATCACCACCGAAAGCACCAATAGAACTTGGAGTAAATACTGCACAGTTCTTCTCACGAGCAATCTCCAATGAGTTCTCCAAAGCACCCATGTTGATACGCATAGCGAGCTGAGGATTCTTCTCACCTGTTGCAGAAAGCAACGCTACAAGGTTGAAGATTGAGTCAATCTTATACTTCTCAACAAGCTCTGCATACTGCTTTGCATCGAGAGCATCAAGAGACTCAAATGGACCAGCCTCTGCCAATACAGCATTGTGCTTAACATCGGTAGCAACGACATTCGATGCACCATAGATAGAGCGAAGATATGGTACCAACTCAGATCCAATCTGACCACCGGCACCTACGACCATAATACGCTTCATTTGCTTGATTTACTTTTATTAAGTATTTTAGGTTTAATCAATTATCTGTTCTCTGCAAAACATAGTTGCACAAATCAACAACAAAAGTACACATTTTATCCTAAATTATACAATTTATCTACTATTTTTTTTCTTTTTTTTCACTCACCCACCCCACAACACATATTTGTACTATATTTGCCACACTATTTTTATACTCTATTTTGCAATGGAATCACTGCTTGAATTTGGATATATAGGGCTATTTCTCGGATCGTTACTTGCCGCTACGATATTTCCGTTTAGTTCGGATGCACTACTACTTGGTATGCTTGTAGCAGGAGGAGAGCCTGTGACCACAGTTATCGTTGCAACATTGGGCAATTGGATAGGTGGAATAATCGGCTATTGGATGGGTTGGCTTGGCAAATTGGAGTGGCTGGAAAAGTGGTTTAGAGTCAAACATGAAACTATTGAACGCCATAGAGCAAAAGTAGACAAATATGGAGCATTTCTCGCGCTGCTAACATGGACTCCATTTGTTGGTGACATCTTCGCCATTGTACTCGGATTTTACAAGGCTAAATTTCTACCTACAGCTTTCTGGATGTTTATCGGCAAGTGCGGAAGATACATCTTCTGGGCAGTAGGACACTTCTATGCAAGTCAATGGTTTTAACCATTTTATGCAGCAATAAAAAGTTCCCAACAGAGCTTAACAAAGAATATCGATAACACTACGACAATTAACGGCTTCACAAAACCGGAACCCTTTTGCATAAAATATTTTGAACCGATATAGTTGCCTGCAATACCAAAAACTGCAGCAACCAAAGCTAGCGGAAACACAATTTTTCCATGAACAAGGAATACGCTTAGAGAGGCGATATTTGTCGATAGATTTATCACCTTAGTTGTACCCACAGCTCTCTCCAAACGAAGACGAGCCACACATACCAACAACAACATTAAGAATGTTCCCGTACCCGGACCATAGAAACCATCGTAAACGCCCATAAAGAGCGCCAAGATAGTCATAACAACGATAGTTTTTCGCACAGCAAATGGCACACGATATTTGCTCAAGGCTCTTTTATTTAGCACAAAAATCGCAGTTATAGGCAGAATGATTAGCATTACAGTTTTGAAGATATCACTCTCCATCAACAATGCTAAACGAGCACCAATCCACGAACCTACCAAAGCTGCAATGACAACAGACAACAAGCCTCTCCACTGGATATAGCCACAACGCGAGTAGCGCATCGTAGCGACAAATGTTCCGCAGCTTGCACTAAATTTATTTGTTCCAATAGCCTCGACTGGTCCCAAACCAGCAATCATATATGCAGGCAGAGATATCAAACCTCCACCACCAGCAACAGCATCTACAAACCCACCTAAAAAGACAAGCGGGCAGACAATCAAATACTCTAACATTCGGAAAAATTTTACACAAAAGTAGTTATATTTTTCTGAGCGATTAACATTATTAAAAAATATTACAAAACTATTGCGAATATTACAAAAAGTTCTTATCTTTGCACGAAATATATAAATAGCATGAAGAAGGCAATAAATATACTAGCAAATTATGAATTGCGATATAAGCAATCGTGCTGTAATTGTCTATTCTTTGACTCATTTGGAATTATTGTTTTTAATTGATATTGGCGACTCTTTGGGTCGCCTATTTTTTGATATATAGCAATGGGAAGAACAATTATCAAGAACGGCCACATAATAGGTGGTGATATTGAGGATATTGCAATCGTTGATGGCAATATCGCAGAGCGTGGAAACAATATAGAGATACATCCCGAGGATGAGATTATCGATGCTACGGGTCTTATGGTAGCACCTGCATTTGTGGATGTTCATGTACACCTTCGCGAGCCAGGATTTGGTTATAAGGAGCGTATCGAAACAGGTACTATGGCGGCAGCACGCGGCGGTTACTCTACAGTTTGCCCTATGCCTAACCTCAACCCTGTACCAGATAGCGTGGATAACTTGAAAGTTCAGCAGGATATCATCGACCGCGATGCTAAAATCGAAGTACTGCCATACGCAGCTATCACCGTAGGCCGCAAGGGCGAGGAGTTGGTAGATGTTGCATCTCTACACGACAAGGTATGCGCCTTTTCGGATGACGGTAGCGGCGTTCAGGTGGACGGCATGATGGAGCGCGCCATGACAGAGGCGGTAAAATATGATGCTCTTATAGCTGCACACTGCGAGGTGGAGGAGTTGCTTAAGGGTGGCTATATCCACGACGGCGAGTATGCTCGTCAGCACAACCATAAAGGCATCTGCTCTGAGAGTGAGTGGGCACAGGTAAAGCGCGATATTGAGATTGCTGAGCGTCTTGGTTGTCGCTACCATGTGTGTCATATCTCAACTAAAGAGACCGTACAGCTTATCCGCGAAGCTAAGGCACGCGGTGTTAAGGTCACATGCGAGACAGGTCCTCACTACCTAATCTTCACCGATATGGATTTGCAGGAGGATGCACGCTGGAAGATGAACCCACCTATCCGCTCAGCAGAGGACAGAGCAGCCCTTATTGAGGGTATCAAGGATGGTACTATCGATATGATTGCCACAGACCACGCGCCACACTCTGTAGAGGAGAAGTCACGAGGTTTGAAGGATAGCGCCATGGGTATCGTTGGTCTTGAGACAGCCTTTGCAGCACTCAACACACACCTTGTAAAGAGAGGCGTAATCAGCCTTGAGCACCTTATAAAGATTATGAGTATCAACCCTCGCAAGGTATTCCGCATTGAGGGTGGCTTGAATGTTGGTGACCGTGCTGATATCGTACTTCTTGACACAGAGAAGACATGGAGAGTAGATAGCAACAGTTTCTACTCTATGGGAAAGATTACGATGTTCGATGGTCGTGATATGGTTGGCGATATTGCCATGACCATACACCGTGGCAATGTAGTTTATAAGGCATAAGAGAAAACAAACAAATAATCATATAAAGTCTAAAAGATGAAACCTTTTACTAAGAAACTTGTACTTGAAAACGGCAAGGAGTTTCCTGGCTATGGCTTCGGCTCGAACCGCACTGCGGTATGCGAGATTGTATTTAACACCTCAATGGTGGGCTACCAGGAGATTGTTTCCGACCCTACCTACACTGATCAGATTGTAGTGATGACCTACCCTCTTATGGGTAACTACGGCTTTGCAGATGAGGATTACGAGAGCAAATTCCCTTCAATGGGCGGTATGGTTGTTCGTGAGTGCTGCGATGCACCAAGCAACTTCCGCTACACAAAGACCCTTAACGAGGCCTTTGAGGAGTTGAATGTTCCAGGTATCAGCGGCGTTGACACTCGTATGATTACCCGCATCATCCGCAATGAGGGTACTCAGCGTGCTGCTATCGTAGACTTCGATATGCCACATGATGAGGTTATGGCTCTTATCCGTAACACAGAGCCTAAGCACAACCTCTTGGAGCATATCAGCTGCAAGAAGCGTTGGTTCTCGCGTACACCAAACCACAAGTGGGATGTTGTAGCAATCGACTGTGGTATTAAGTATAGCTTCATCCGTCAGCTCAACGCTAAGGGCTGTAATGTAACTATCGTACCTTACAACTCTACACCAGAGGAGATCATGGCATTCAACCCAGATGGTATCTTCCTATCAAATGGTCCAGGTAATCCTGCAGATGCTGAGATCGTTTGCGAGACTATCAAGGCATTGCGCGGCAAGCTACCTATCTTTGGTGTAGATCTTGGCCACCAGCTTATAGCTATCAGCTACGGTGCTAAGAACGAGAAGATGAAGGTTGGTCACCGTGGTGCTAACCATCCTGTTAAGAATCTTGAGAGTGGCAAGTTGGAGATTGTACCACAGAACCATGGCTTCATTATCAACGAGGAGTCATTGGCCAACACGCCAATCAAGGTTACACACCGCAACATTTTGGATAATACAATCGCTGGTATTGAGGTTAAGGAGGATAACATCTTCTCTGTACAGTATCAACCAGACTGCACACCTGAGTCAACCAGTGCCTACCTATTTGATAAGTTCATTAAATTGATGGAGGAGTAGAATATGCCTAAGAGAACAGATATAAAGAAAGTAATGGTTATCGGCTCTGGCCCAATCGTAATTGGTCAGGCTGCAGAGTTCGACTACGCAGGTACGCAGGCTTGTCTTGCGCTTAAGGAGGAGGGTTATCAGGTTATCCTAGTTAACTCTAACCCTGCAACAATTATGACCGATACAAATATTGCCGATAAGGTATATATGGAGCCACTAACCTTGGAGTATGTAGCAAAGATTATCCGCTACGAGCGTCCAGATGCTATCGTTCCAGGCTTGGGTGGTCAGACAGGTCTTAACCTTGCAGTGCAGCTTGCCAAGAAGGGTATCTTGGAGGAGTGTGGCGTAGAGATTCTCGGTACATCATTCACCTCTATTGAGGAGGCTGAGGACCGCGAGCTCTTCAAGGAGCTATGTTTGCGTATCGGTGAGCCTGTAATCCCTTCATACATCACAAACTCTATTGAGGAGGGTGTTGAGGCAGCAAATAAGATTGGCTACCCGGTAGTTCTTCGTCCTGCATTTACCCTCGGTGGTACAGGTGGTGGTTTTGCTGACAACGAGGATGAGTTGCGCGACACTATGCGTAACGCCCTTGCTCTTTCACCAATTCACCAGGTACTTGTAGAGAAGAGCATCAAGGGTTATAAGGAGATTGAGTTCGAGGTTATGCGCGATAAGAACGATACAGCTATCGCTATCTGCTCAATGGAGAACTTTGACCCTGTAGGCATTCACACAGGTGACTCAATCGTTGTTGCTCCAAGCCAGACACTTGCAGCTAAGGAGTACAACATGCTCCGTTCAAGCGCCTTGAAGCTTATCCGTGCCTTGAAGATTGAGGGTGGTTGCAATGTTCAGTTTGCACTCGACCCACTATCATTCAAATATTACATCATCGAGGTTAACCCTCGTGTTAGCCGCTCATCTGCACTTGCATCTAAGGCAAGTGGCTACCCTATCGCGCGTGTAACAGCTAAGGTGGCTATCGGTATGACTCTTGATGAGATTCGTATCGCTAACACACCTGCCAGCTTCGAGCCTTCATTGGACTACATCGTAACTAAGGTTGCACGCTTCCCATTCGATAAGTTTAGTGATGCTTCTAATGAGCTTGGTACTCAGATGAAGGCTACAGGTGAGGTTATGTCTGTAGGTCGTACATTTGAGGAGGGTCTTTTGAAGGCTGTACGCTCATTGGAGACTGGCGTATGCCACATCTACCACAAGAAGTTTGACACTATGTCTGTTGAGGGCATCTTGGCATACATCCGCAAGGGTACTGATGACCGTATCTATGCTATTGCAGAGCTTATCCGCCGCGGCGTTGATCTTCTCCATGTATATGACAACACTAAGATCGACCTCTTCTTCCTTGAGAAGTTGAAGAACATCGTTGAGATGGAGAGCGTTGTTAAGGCAAATGTACGCGACATCGAGACACTTAAGGAGGCTAAGCGCATGGGCTTCAGCGATAAGTTTATCGGTATGTTGTGGGGCATGACAGAGAGCGAGGTATTCTTGTTCCGCAAGGCTAACAACATCTACCCTGTATATAAGATGATTGATACCTGCGCAGCTGAGTTCCACTCAGATATTCCATACCTATACTCTACATACGAGCAGGAGAATGAGTCTATCGTTACTGACCGTAAGAAGATTGTAGTACTCGGTTCTGGTCCTATCCGTATCGGTCAGGGTGTTGAGTTCGACTACTCTACCGTACACGCTATCTGGGCTATCCGCGAGGCTGGCTATGAGGCTATCATCATCAATAACAACCCTGAGACCGTATCTACAGACTACACAACAAGTGACAAGCTCTACTTCGAGCCACTTACTGTGGAGGATGTAATGAATGTTATCGAGTTGGAGAAGCCTACAGGCGTTGTAGTATCTCTTGGTGGTCAGACAGCTATCAACCTTGCTAAGCCTTTGGCTGACTTGGGTGTTAAGATTATCGGTACTGGTATCGAGGCCATCAACAATGCTGAGGATAGAAAGTGCTTCGAGGCTATCATGCGTAAGGCAGGTATTCCACAGCCAGATGCTGAGGCTATCACAGATATCGAGCGCGGTGTGGCTGCTGCAACACGCATCGGCTACCCTGTATTGGTTCGTCCAAGCTATGTATTGGGTGGTCGTGCAATGCAGATTGTTTCTAACGAGGAGGCATTGCGCCACTACCTCAAGACAGCTGTAGAGGTTAACGAGGACCAGCCTGTATTGGTTGACAAGTATATCATGGGTAAGGAGTTGGAGGTTGACGCTATATGCGATGGTACGGATGTGTTCATCCCAGGTATCATGGAGCATGTTGAGCGTACAGGTATCCACTCAGGTGACTCAATCAGCGTATATCCAACATTCAGCGTAAGCCAGAAGGTTAAGGATACAATCATCGACTACACTATTCGTCTTGGTAAGGAGATTGGTATCATCGGTTTGTACAACATCCAGTTTATCGCTGATGACAACGATATGGTATATGTTATCGAGGTTAACCCACGCTCATCGCGTACAGTACCATTCCTATCAAAGGCTACAGGTACTCCTATGGCTAACATCGCAACAAATGTAATGCTTGGCAAGTCACTCAAGGAGCAGGGCATCAATGTTATCATCCCTGAGGAGAAGAAGCGTTGGTATGTTAAGACTCCAGCCTTCTCATTTGCTAAGATTCGTGGCGTTGACTCATACCTATCACCTGAGATGAAGTCTACAGGTGAGGCTATCGGTTACGACTCATCATTGCGCCGTGCGTTGTATAAGTCATTGCAGTCATCAGGTATGAAGATTGCCAACTACGGTACTATCTTCGTATCTATCGCCGATGCTGATAAGCAGCGTGCTCTACCACTTATCCGTCGCTTCTATGAGCTTGGTTTCAACATCGAGGCAACAAGCGGAACAACAAAGTTCTTGCGCGATAATGGTATCCGCACTCGTTGTTTGAAGAAGCTCAGCGAGGGCTCAACCGAGATCTTCGACTCTATCCGTAAGGGTCATATCAACTATGTAATCAACACCATAGATATCAACCAGCACAGCTCACGCCTCGATGGCTACGATATCCGTCGTTGCGCTGTTGAGAACAATGTGACAATCTTCACAGCATTGGAGACAGTAAGCGTACTTCTCGATGTATTGGAGGAGATTACTCTTGGTGTATCTACAATTGATGCAGAATAGCAATGTATAAGAAAGGTATATATACGATACTAAGTAACGAGCCTCTGACACCTGTGGTATACCGCATGGTGTTGGAGGGCGATACTCAGTATATCACCCGTTCGGGACAGTTTATAAACATCGAGTTGGAGGGTAAGTTCTTGCGTCGTCCAATCTCAGTATCTGACTATGATGCTACAACCGTAACCATTATATATAAGGTCGTGGGTAGTGGTACTGAGCAGATGCGCGAGATGAAGGCGGGCCAGAAGCTCGATATCCTCACAGGCCTTGGCAACGGCTTTAACACCGAGAATGAGGCACAGCGCCCACTACTTGTAGGTGGAGGCGTAGGTGTACCACCTCTATACAACCTTGCAAAGCGTCTACTTGAGGAGGGCAAGAAGCCTATGGTTATCCTCGGCTTCAACACCAAATCTGAGATCTTCTACGAGGAGCAGTTCAAGGCGTTGGGCGTTGAGGTATATTGCTCTACAGCCGATGGTTCGTATGGCGTAAAGGGCTTTGTTACGGATGTTATCCGCGAGAAGGAGTTACAATTTGACTATCTATACACCTGCGGTCCACTACCAATGTTGAAGGCGTTGTACGACGCTACAGAGGTAGAGGGAGAGTTCAGCTTCGAGGAGCGCATGGGTTGTGGCTTTGGCGCATGTATGGGCTGTAGCTGCAAGACTAAGTATGGTAACAAGCGTATCTGCAAGGATGGTCCTGTACTAAAACGAGAGGAGATTATATGGTAAAGCACTTTGACACATCTGTCGAGCTTTGCGGTGTAAAGCTTGACAACCCAATTATTCCAGCATCAGGAACATTTGGTTTTGGTCGTGAGTTCGCTGAGTACTACGACCTCGACTGCCTCGGTGCAATATCGTTTAAGGGTACGACAAGGGATGCTCGTTTTGGTAACCCTACACCTCGTATTGCGGAGTGTTCGGCAGGTCTTATCAACTCTGTAGGCCTCCAGAATCCAGGTATCGACAAGGTTATTGCCGAGGAGCTACCCCAACTTCGTCAGATATTCCATAAGCCTATCGTGGCCAACATCAGCGGTTTCTCGTTGGAGGAGTATGAGGAGTGCTGCGCAAAGATTGACAAGGAGGAGCAAGTGGAGATTATCGAGGTTAATGTATCATGCCCTAATGTACATAATGGCGGTATGAGCTTCGGCACACAACCCGAGTCTGCAGCGGAGGTTACTCGTCGCGTTAAGGCCGTGACAACAAAGCCTGTATTCATCAAGCTAAGCCCAAATGTTACCGATATCGTGTCGATTGCTCGCGCTTGCGAGGAGGCAGGTGCTGACGGTATCTGCTTGATTAACACCTTGCTCGGTATGCGTATCGACACTATGCGCCGTAAGCCAGTCATTGCAAATAAGATGGGTGGCTTCTCAGGAGATGCTATCTTCCCAGTTGCAGTTCGCATGGTATATCAGGTGGCTAACGCTTGTAACATTCCAGTTATGGGTTGTGGTGGCGTAAGCTCAGCATCGGATGTTATTGAGATGATGATGGCTGGTGCTACTGCCGTTCAGGTGGGCGCAGCAAACTTGAAGAACCCATACGCGGCGAAGGAGATTATTGAGGCTCTACCAAAGGAGATGGAGCGTCTTGGTATCGAGCGCCTAAGCGATATTATCGGCATTGTTAAATAGTATCAATGACAGATAAACATAAAAGAGACTGGCAACATTTTAGCCAGTCTCTTCTCATTTGCAGACAGTTCATTAGAAACTTAAACCTACACCACACTTAAATTGGTGGATGTGTTCGCCATTTCTATGTCC
>JAFYRL010000030.1 GCA_017546975.1 Alistipes sp. | reverse complement strand
TAATAACTCGATATGCCTCGATAGCCTCTGCGTGGGTGATTGTTGTATCAAGAGTCCAGTCATTATACTTTGATGTATCTCGACTCGTGATCTTGTATATTAGCGACTCCTTAGCCTCTTTGAGCGTAGCACCATGCGCCCATCGCCCATCGCCATCAGTTACAAGATATTCAACCTCCCGATGAGCAATGCGCTGTACTCTCATTACATTGCCTCGCTCGGATATAATCTTGGTAAATATGCCGTCAACCTTGATATACTCTTTATTTCGCCAGAGATAGCATATTGGGATGTCTACTTCCTTGCCGATGTATCGGCTACTGCTACTGAGGTCGAGATAGCCACCTACCGTAGGATTAAAGCCATCAGGGATAGATGTTACGCTACTGAGGTAGAGATAGCCACCTACCGTAGGATTAAAGCCATCAGGGATAGATGTTACGCTCCTGAGGTCGAGAGAGCCACCTACCGTAGGATTAAAGCCATCAGGGATAGATGTTACGCTCCTGAGGTCGAGATAGCCACCTATTTTCTCCTTACCTGTTGCTTGCTCTATTGTCAAGCCATACTTTTTACAAAAATCTTTAAGTGTCATAATTATAGTAGTTTCTGTTGTTGTTTCTCTGCTTGTTCCTGTTCAATCTTGGTTACACGCTCTATCTCGGCATCAACGATGCGCTCAGCCTCTGCGCGGAATGTTCTGTTACGAGTGATGTTGAGCTTCTCGCACTCTCGTTGCCAGTGGCGCATCTTGACCACTGCGCGGTAAAACTCGCGTGCTGTCATCTATTATCACCGTTGCCGATAATCACATTGCGCTGCGCTCTGTCGCGGAGCTTGTCGATGTTCATTTGTGCAACTTCCTCAAGAGTATAGCCAAGCTGTCGGGAGCAAAGTGCGATAAACCACAGACAATCGCCCACCTCTTTGGCAAGCTCCTCTTGGTACTCGTTCACAACCTCCTCATCTGAGGTGTTGAACACAAGCCTATTATTGTCGATACGGCAGATACCCTTGCGCACCCACTTAGCAATCTTGTCGTTAATCTCGCCAACCTCTGCTGTCAAGCCATTGATAGCATATACCTCGTTGGCACACGATGGCAAGCAGGTAACCATCGCTTTCTCTTGGTAGTCGTTTAGTGTCATAGTGATTTTGTTTAGTTATCATTGTGCCACTCCGAGCATCGAACTCGGTAAATGCCCTATGCAAGTGGCTACCGTTTTTACAGCGTTATCTTGTTTGTATATTCCAGAGTCCCCTTATACCCGCGAACTCTTAACTCCTCGATTAGCTCTCGTGCCTTGAATGAGGCTAACTCAGGATTCCCCCCCCCATTCGGTTGAACTTAGGTCGGGGTTGCCTGTTCTTCTCTGCGCACTCCTTGCAGTGGTGTGCGTGTCAGTCAGGTGATTTGAATACTCTGCGGAAGTTGTCGAGTGGGAGTTCTCGACCACAGGTTAAACAAAGTTTTGTCATAGTAGTTAGTTGTTAATTGTGATATCTCTTTTTGCCCATTGCTTGATAGTGAGGTATAAGCTCCTGCCTGATACCAAGTGTCGCTTGTTGTAGATGCTCTCGACTATGAAGCCGATGTCCTCAATCTTGTAAGTATTGAGCAACTCTTGTGCTTGGTCAGGGTGTAGAGGCATCTCAAAGGATAGCTGGAGGTCTGCATACTTCCACCATAGCCAGAATATGAGGTTGTATTGTGGACTACGCCTGATGCGAGTGTTATGCTCTCTCTTAGCATCCTCATCTGCTTGTGCGAGTAGAGCCATCTCCTCGGCTGTACGCGCTGCCTCTGCGTGTGCCTCGCGAGTATCACGCATACACGCTTGCACGAATAAGTTTCTTAGGGTTAAATAATCTGTGTGTGTGTTATTAACTCCCTTATTTCTTAATATCCCTTCTTTATTATTTGTTTCATTTGGCGTTTCACTATGCGTTTCACTATGCGTTTCACTTTTCAATTTCTCGCCATTATAACTATTGTAATTACAGAGTCTTACAACGGTTATCTGCGTTTCAACTTGCGTTTCACGCGCGATTCGCTCGATGCGAGGATTAGACCCTTCTGCAAGCCTTGCAAGGTGTCTATTAACCCTTGTTAATGACCATCCCCAGCGCTTTGCTAAGTAGCGTTGAGAGTAGTAGAATTCGCCTCTGTAGAGGGTCAATATACCATCCTTGCCGAGGTCTACCTTGTGGTCTGCGAAGCAAGCGAGATAGACCATATCGAGCCATACTTCTTGCTCCGAGAACTCACGCGGTTTTGTCCATTCCTCGCTCTCGAAATACTTTCGTGCGAATGGTATATATCGTTTACTCATCTGGGAGATTAAGATATTCATTTACGATTTGGATAAACTCTTCAAGCGAGTGGAACACTCTGTAGATATATCCATCCGCTTCGATGCGTTTCTGCCACTCTCTCTGCGTTTCGCTTTGGTAGTTACCCTTGACCTTAGCCTCAAGGAGAAGTGCGCCACAAGAGCCTTTACGCTTCAGTAAGATAAGGTCGGCGACTCCTGCGAGTTGACCTTCTGCTTTCATAAGGGCTGCGGTAGTCTTGGTGCGGTATCCACCATTAGGCACAGCAAAGAGATTGTGAACCATATCCCTGTGGGTCAGGCGGAACCACCGTACACATCGTGTCTGTAGCGCGTGTTCGAGATTTCGTGGAGGACGGCGCTTTTGAGTAGTGCCGTCTCCAAAAAACTCTCGCCAGTCGTTAGAGTATCTGCGCTCGTTGCTTTTCATAGCTAATCAATGTTCTTAGGTTATCGCATTGCTTATTGCAGGATGCGTTAATGCGGTCTATCCACCTCTCTAAGCCATTTAATTCTGCTGTAGCACCCTTGATATACTTTTGTACCAATGATGCGGGGAGAGTGGATATAAGCTCCATATTATCGCCCATAGCCTTTGCGATGGCAGAGTCAATCAACCCTACCACCTCAGCGTGCATAGCACCAGAGCGTGCGTAGTACACTCCGAGGGTGTCGAGGCGGTCAACATACTCGTTGATGTCTCCACCTCCGACATTTACCTCAAGGTATGCTTGCATAGCCTGTGCCTCACGCTTGATCTCCTCTATGCGTGACATAGTTAGAATGGCATTTCGTTGTCTATATCAGGCATAGGAGGCATTGGGTAGTCATCTACACTCGTTGCCACCTGTCGCTGTGCCTGAGGCTGAGATGGTGCAGATGCCTCACGCTTGCCGAGCATCTTTAGCTCGTCTGCCATAATCTCCGTAGTGTAACACTTAACACCATTCTTGTCATACTCGCGTGTTCGGAGTTTGCCCTCGATGTAGAGCTGTGAACCTTTGCGCACATACTTGTCAACAACATCCGCGAGTGTACGCCATAGAGTGATGTTATGCCACTCGGTTAGGTTGGTGTACTCATTCTTATTCTTATCGAAGATGCGCTCTGTTGTAGCTACGCGGATGCGTGCCATCTTAATACCATTGTCGAGCGTTCTAATCTCAGGGTCAGCACCTACATTGCCAACCAATATTACTTTGTTTATCATACTATCTAATTTGAATTGATCTGTTATTTACTAACTCTGCGCCCTCGATAACCTCGCCATTCTTGAGAGCATCCTTGAGTTTCATCTTGTCTACCTTAGTCTCTACGATGATATACTCCGCAGGAATATGAGCCTCATCTGTGATGTTTACAGCCGTAGAGTTTCGGAATGATAACTTGTGCAGACCGATGTCGTACTTATCGTAGCCGAAGGCATCCATCGCAAATGCGAGTGTATCCTTGAGGCGTTGCTTTGCTCCTTGTGCAGCCTTTTTGATAGCTGTGATACGCTTAATCTCGGCATCGGCAGCATCAATCACTGAGTCGAACTTATGAATGCTTGTAGCATAAGAGCCTGCCTTCAGTTGGAAGTTCTCAGCATTGATGGCAAGAGCCTCCTCAAGCTCAGGTGTAAGCTCGCCACCTGTCTCCATTAACTGGTCATCGATGCGCATCTGCTCTACGGAAATCTGAAATAGTGAATTACTCATTTTGTTTATCGTTTTTTTGGTTGTTTCTTCTCTGCATCTCTGCTATCTGACCCTCCTGATATGCGCACTTGATTATGCGCTCCATAAACTCTCTATGGCTTTTATCGATGGGATACAAGTTATTCAATGCATCCAGCATCATTAGTGCTTGGTTAGGCATATAGTCTGTTGTATTCGTTAGTTATACATTGCATCGCCTCATCGTCAATATTGTAATACTGACGAGCAAAGGCATCTACATTCTGTCCGTTGGTGTTCTTCTTTAGCCACTCCATTAAGGTATGGAGAAAAGCCTCATCCATCAACTTGTCTACCGTGAGGGTCTTTTTCGCAGGTTGGGTCTGTGGCTTAGGCTGTGGCTTTGTTGTTGGCTTGCCCGCTTCTCCACGGAATACCTCTCCTCCAATACCTAACCACGATGCTATCTTAGTGAGCGCATCAGTAGTAGCACCCTTGTAAGCATCACCAAGATCAGCATTGTCATTGCCTCCGTAGCACTCATATTCGATGTTGTACTCAGGGATTGAGAACTTAACCTTGACAACAATCATCTTATCCTGCTTCTCCACGAAGTCGGTTGCTACACGCCAAGAGCCGATGCCGAATACCTCGTTGAGTCGCTCTGTAACATAGATGCTCTTGATAGAGGATAGAAACTTTTTTGTAGGGTGAGGCGTTACAGCCTCTGGTGGTAGCGGATGCGTGAGCTTCTCTCGCATCTCTACAGTAATAACCTTGGTCTCCATAACCTACTTGTGATTATATTGCACTAATACCTGTGCATTGTCGGTGTTTACTGCCCACTTCTGCAGTTCTGAATGCACCTGTGGCGATGTCATCAATCGTGGCTCCACGCTGTGGAATACCACCTTGCCATTACGGATTACGCTAATCTCTGTCATAGTATATTGTTTTTAGGGGTTTGTCGGAAGAAACCTCATCGAGCCTCACGGATGGATGAGGAAGAAAAAACTATTAAAAACTATTAACAATGATGGGTGTGGACCCAGTAGGGCTTGAACCTACGACCTTCTGATTATGAGTCAGCTTCTCTAACCGACTGAGATATGGGTCCATTGGAGCGATAGGCGGGGTACGATCCCGTAACCTTCGGCTTGGGAAGCCGATGCTCTGCCAATTGAGCTACTATCGCAGGGCGCAGGGCGTTGAACTGACCACCCTGCTGGAAAGAACGCTATGCAGATAACCCCCTGCACAATGGGGAATACAATAACCCGATTATCTGGCAATATTGCCATTGAGGTAGCACAAGCGGCCAGGCTCATACTACCAATTCCGAGCGAGCTTCACAGATGGCTCGGAGTTCCTAATTATAACCATTAACTATGAAAGCACCTATAGGCACTTGTGTGTGGGAGGAGGGTCGAACTCCTCTGAGCCGCATACCGCTCGCGTGTCGCTCTCTCTGCTTTTTGAGGTACAAACAATAAATATCACTTTGCGGTAAACTGCGATAAAACCCGCTGGCGACAACGCTCAGGCTCCTATGCCCGCCACACATTATCTATCTTCTGCCACCTATGCTGCTCTTGCAGTAGCAGGTTGGCATCGACGATATCCCATTGTTCTCTGCGATAGATGACAACAGCGAGCCTCTCTTTATTATCTACAAAGGAGAGGATGTCGTAGCATTAGCCACGCCTCGCCATATTGCGACGACTGACCTCTTGGGCTATCTCAGCCACACGAGCGTAGACGATGATGAAACCTCCCATAGGTACACTATCTAATAACTTGGTTATTGTCATCTTTCGCGCGCCCATACTACTTAACTCTGATTACTCCGTAAGGATATTGCTTGGTAGTGCGATGTTTGCGCACTCTCCATCTTAGCATCATAAAGAAACCTACCAATCTATCTACGAGCGTTACGCGCTCTACTTTGAACATTGTATTCATATTATTCTCGTTTTAGGTTATTAAACTCTCATTCTATCAAAGTCTGCCATTGTGCGGAATGCTGGGTCTATCCACGGCATATCATCGCTCTCTTTGGCTCTTCTTATCTCCTCCTCCTCGGTAGCAAGGTCTATCTCTACGATAAGAGTATCTATATGCTCATGGAGTAAGGCGATAGCCTCGTCTTTAGTATCGGTATTGTAAAGGTCGCAAGCGCGCTCCTCATCAAGATAAAGAAGATCGTTGAACTCTGCTTTTAGCTCTCTAAGTTCGGTTAGTTTGTCCATATCGTTACTTATTTGCAGTTACCATATAATACTCTTTGAAGCGTGATGTGCGACCATCAGTCTCCGCACTTAGGATGCGGTCTTTGATGTCGTAACCTCTGCGCCTGAGCCTCGATACTATCTGGCGAAGCTCTGTGGTGTGGAACAATCTGAAAGCCTTCTGTACAGTTAGCTTCTCACCTGCCATCAGCGCGAATAGCACCTGATATAGTGGCAGCTTGTTGTTTTTGTCGTTCATATCTCTTAAATAATTAAGTGTCAAAAACAAATAGACTCGGAGTAAACAGAAAATATTATTAAAACAGGTTAATAACATAACCCCCGAGTCTATTGTAAGGAAGCCCCACGAAAGAAGATTTAGAATGTGTGTGAAAGTGTGCAAACGTAAAGGTGTGGGGCTGTGTAGTGGCTATACCACCGATCAAAGTGATATAGCCTATATCGTATTACAAAAAATGTAAATACAAAAAATGTTACAGCTATTTATCTGCGGTCTTTCGGGTGATAAATCGACCCTACATTCAACTGATGCATCTTTCGCGCATTTCGGCTATTTGCTTACTCGCGGAGGTGTCTTCAATTACCCGACCTCACAGGCAAGTAGTACGATACCAGCGTTGGCTTGAATGGTAGAGGCTCAAGCAGCCTTTGACCTGTTGGAGTGGTCTAACTCTTGGCGAGGTAGCGTTGCAGTAGCTTCGCTTGTCGCACTGCGTTTGCCTCTGCTACGCTCTGTGGTGTTGCTATCTTTATAAGTATAGGTAACACTCTCTTGAGCGTTGCGTGGCGGTTGTTGGCTATGCGCTTCATAGTCTCACTATGTTAGGCGCACCACACGCAACTTCTTCTCGCCTACGACCACATTCATCTCGAATGTTGCACGCCCAGACTTCTTGAGTCTATGCTTGGCGTTCTGGAACTGCTGATATGCTGTGCCGTTCAGAGTGAAGAAATGCTCTTCGCCCAGTGGCAAGCTCATCAGTCGCTCAGTGTACGATGGTCGCTTAGTCATCTTTGTTAACTTCATATAAGAACCTCTAACTTGCTTGATATTTGCTTTTTTGATAATCGTTTTGTAACTTTGCTTGCAAATATCATTGTTTGTTGATGCAAATGTACTATTTTATTTTTAATTAGAACTATAAATGTACTAAAAAGTGTATTAAAATTTCTTATAGAACATTTATAAGTTATAAATTAGGACAATGATTATGGTAAACTTTAAGCAGTTAATGTTTGATAAAGGTCTAAATCAGAGCGATTTAGCGCATATTTGGGGCATTAGTCAATCTCTCGTATCTAAGGTTATTAGAGGTGAAAGAGGTGTCCCAGTGTACTATATTGAGAAACTTGTAGAACACTTTGGAGAGGATGTTATAAATCAGTACACCACCCCCGACACTCCAGTAGTGCCACAAATACAGCAAGCAACGGTAACAATATTTGACCCCAACACTATGCAGAGCATCAAGGAAGATGTGAAATGTGAGTGCTCAATTCCGATGGTGTCCAATGTCATATTATCACAGCGTTCAGTAGACCTCTACGAATATGTTCAAACTAAGGGATCGGAGCTTGCGACAATCAACCCATTCGACCTTGTAGAGGGAGCGGACTTTGTGATGGAGATATTAAAGGATAGTATGATACCAGACTTAGCAATAGGCGATAAGGTATTCCTGCAGTTCCTCCCCAAGGAGGCTAAGCTCCATAGTGGCGGTATCTACTTTATTGACACACCAAACTATGCAGGTCTTGTTCGAGATGTCTTTATAGATGGCAATATAATGACGCTGAAGGCTCGTAACCCCAAGTATGGGGATATAATCTTAGACACTACTAAGGATAAGTTCCGAGCTGCTAACCTTGTAGGCTTCTTCCGCAATAACTTTAACTCATCATTCTCTTACTTGCAGAAGATATACAATGAAAAGGATCAGCAGGTGCAACGCATGATAGATGTGATGGAGCATCAGGCAGAGCAGCAAGGCAAGCTCATTGACCATATATGTAGGGAGAAATAATCATTATATATATAGTATGGATTTCAAGGACAAATTAACAGCTCTTGCCGAGCGTGTGGCTCGACAAAGGGAAGATGTGAGGACTGAGGAGGCTACGAAGACCTCGTTTATACTCCCATTCCTCCAAGTGCTCGGTTACGACATATTCAATCCTTCAGAGGTGCGCCCCGAAGCGGATTGCGACTATGGCACTAAGAAGGGAGAGAAGATAGACTACCTCATAAGCATAGATGATGCGCCTGTGATGCTCGTCGAGTGCAAGCATGAGTCTGCCGACCTTGACGAGTTCAAGGCACAGCTATACCGCTACTACTCCGTGTCTAAGGCTAAGTTTGGTATCCTAACAAATGGAATCGTCTATAAATTCTTCGCTGACCTCGACAAGGATAATGTAATGGACGATAAGCCATTCTTTGAGGTTAATCTACTCGACCTTAAGGGAAGCCATATCGACAAGCTCAAGGAGTTTAGCAGAGAGCGCTACGATACTGCAACAATTCTCAGTTCGGCAACCGAGATGAAGTATGTAAATGCCTTCCGTGCTATGGTGGCGCAGATGGTGCAAAACCCTTCCGACGACATTGTTAGGCTCTTTGTCAAGCAAGTGTACAACGGAGTAGCCACACAGAAGATATTATGGGATTTCAAGCCTCTGCTTATGCGAGCGTTCCAGCAATATATCAACGACAATGTGAACGACCGCCTAAAGTCGGCACTCACGCCCGATGTACCCTCAGTGGATAAGACCAAGAACGAAGCCCCAGCCGAGGAGCAGGGCGACGGTCGCAAGATAGAAACCACCGACGAGGAGGTACAAGGCTTCTACATCGTATGCGCTATACTATGCTCAGCAGTAGACTTAGAGCGTGTTATTATGCGTGATGCTCAGAGCTATTGCGCAATCCTCTTCGATGATAACAACCGCAAGCCTATCTGCCGACTGCACTTTAACGGCAGCAAGAAGTATGTGGAGACATTCGATGCCAACAAGGTAGGAACAAAACACCAGATAAGCACGCTCAACGACATCTACAAGCTGTCGAGCGAATTAGTATCAACCGTAAAAAATTATATGTAGTATGAAAAGGATGTTTATGGTATGTATGACAATGGTAATGCTATTTGCATTAGGTTGTGATAAGAATGAGGAGGTCGGGTTGGATGATCGCTTGGTTGGAACAAAGTGGCAAACAAGAGACTCAATACACGAAGCGTTCTACGGAGGTGTATGTTATGATGTATATGAGTTTATTAGCACTACAGAAGTAGAAAATTATACAACCAAAAATGGAAATGTAGACGATATGAATGGTACTTTCAAGTATGAATTGAACTATCCATATATTACGATTTATGAGGTGAAATCAGATGGAAATATCTCAGAGCTTGATTTTGTATTTAGAGATTCTCGAACAATGGTAAGAGACGGAGAAAATATAAACGAATATGCATCATATATGAAGTATATAAGGCAATAAACTAACAACAACACTATATTTTCTCGGAGTCTATCCCTATGGATAGGCTCTTTTTTGTTACTATCCAAAAAAATAGATAAAGATAAGGCGATTATGAGAGATAAAAAAGGCGTTACCATAACAAAGTAACGCCAATAACGCTTAGACACGCTTCTAAGGCATATTTTTATAAAAGAAAATAACGCCACCAAAAATGACTAAAAAGTGAAAAATTCACAATCAAAAGCCTATTTTTGTAAAAAATATACAAAAAACCGAGGTATCCGACCTCGGTTTTGTTGTATTTAGGAACACGCAAAAAATAAGGTAATGGATGTTAATATAGTTGCGACTATGGAGGATATTGAAGCCACTACACCCCAGTTGATAGGATTGAGCAAGTGCGGATATTCAGCCATATATTGCATACCATAGTCGGTAATCCTGGCACCTATGATACTCCCACCCTCCAGAGAGTGCGCGTTTACCAATTCCTTGCATTTGAGCATACGCACAGCCGTATTAAAGGTGTGCGATGGATACTCGGCGGGACACTGATGCATCCCGCTGGCTATCATCCTCAATACTTGCTTCTCACTCTTGGATAGTTTTATGCGCTCCATATTGCACATATTAAAGTATTCTCTTACTACTCTCCTTTCAATTTATTGATAGGTCTATTTGGTCTTATAGTGTTCACAAGGTCTGCAATAGGTCGGATAATAGGCACAACACAATTAGCGATGCTTTCCGCAAGCTGGTCTTGTGCAAACTGGAGTTCTACGCCAGCATCAACAGAGGGGATGTCGCAAAAGTTGCTCATACCGATAACGACTCTACTATCATCGGAGTATAAGCCATAGACATAGAAAGATACACCTTTCCACTCTTTTGGAAGTCTATCATCGCGAATGGGCTTTGGGTCTATTAGCACATCAACAAGGCGGGCATCATAAGCATAATGCTCTACGATGCTTTTTACTCCTTTGGGACACTCTATTGTAGTCGCCAAACTCTCGGCTAACCCTCCTCTATGTTCTCGAAATAGTTTCATACTACTCTCCTTTCTCTATCTTTATAACACCTCCACAATGGGGGCAACGAAGTGTGTCTGTAGGTGTCGGCACAAACAACTCCGTAACAGGCACGCCGAGGGCATCGGCTACTCGTTGCAGTGTACCAATCGTTGGATTGCGAGATAGCGAGACTCGTAGAGCGATGTCGCTTATGCCAATTCTTTCGGCAAGTTCCTTATAGAGCATGCCCTTATCTTTGAGTATTTCCTTGATGCGAAATTCCATAATGTGTAATTTTATATTGCAAAGATAATACATATATTTTGAAATAGCCAATAAAAGTAAAATAAATATTATGTTTTATTTGCACAAACAAATAATTTAATATATCTTTGCATTGTAAAATATATACAAGAGATGTGTATCGCAAGGACCTGCAAAAAGCAGCGTGGAGGCAAGTATTTAATAAGCTCGATATGGAGCGATATGTTACTAAGTCTGTACGAGAGCAAATAAATAGGTTTGTTGAGCGACAGGTTAATATGCCTTTCACAATGGCTAATATCTATCGTGTTGTAGAGATGATCGTTGCCACACACGGTAATCGTATGGAGCAGACATTGGTGGAGGCGTTTGACCTTATATGCTCATTTTCTGCGGACAATAGCACTGCAGGAGAGAAGTGGAAGACCAATTCCAACTATATGGTTAATCGCAGATTTATTGTACCAGGACTCTGTGAAGGTTATCATTGGGGGACAGCAAATGATTATGTGGATCTTGGGTGGCACTCAAGAAAAGAAGAAATTGAGGATATTATAAGAGCATTATGCTATGTGTGCGGAGTGCCATACGAGGAAACTGTTCACTTGGGCGACTTTATCAATAATAACCACATCGAGTGGGGCAAGTGGGTGGATATGACGCGTAGTGAGATTAAGCGTGATACAAATGGCGAGATTGTATCGGAGGAGATTGTAACAGGCTTCTTCCGCATCCGAGGCTATAAGAAAGGCACTATGCACTTTGAGTTTATAGACGAAGAAGTGTGGGCTAAATTCAATCAAGCTGTCGCAAATGTTAAGGGCTGGCAGTTACCTCAAAATGTACGAGCGAAGAAAAAGAAAGCAGCATAACATTGCTAATCTAACGGAAATCATTATATTTGCACATATAATAACGATATAGATATGAAGACAATTATTATTACTCCAGAGCAGATGGAGGTGATTCAGCAGCACCTCAAAGGCGAGTTCGGAATGTTCACAGCAACAGACCACCAGCAGAAAGTGTTATCAGAGGTCATTAACGATGCTGAGGCTTTGTTAGAGGAGTTGGATGCTTATGATGAGTTGGATGAAATTGAAGATGGAGATACAATACGATGGTATCTCAATAAGTACAACGAGCAGCAAGGAAATTAACCCTGATGCGTAGATAAATTAAGGCGGTTAGCGTAAATGCTAATCGCTTTTTTGTTGATTTATTTGGTAATTATGCCGATAATACTTTACTTTGCCAAAGTAAAGTAACTGCGTGTATCGTAGCACGCTAACATCAACAACGAAATGACAAAGGCAAAGGGCATATCCATAAGAGAGAGCCGCTTAATATCGTTAGACCTCCTTGAACCTAATAGTGGTCAGATTGAGGGTGTACCTGCTAACCCTCGCTTTCTTACAGATAAGAGGTATAAGTCACTAAAAAAAGATATAAGGGAGAACCCAGATTTTTTGTCATATCGCGAGTTATTGGTATATCCCTATGAGGATAGATATGTAGTAATTGGCGGGAATAGTCGCTACCGAGCGTTGTGCGAACTTGGATATACGGAAACTCCTTGTAAGATTATCAGTACGGAAACAGCAAAGTCCACAATCAAGAGATATGTACTACTGGATAATAAGAGTAGCGGTGAGTGGGAAACCACCCTACTTGCTGAAGGATGGACACAGTTTGAGATAGATGATATAGGCTTGGACATCGAACTTCCTGACCTATCCACAGATGATATCTTCGATAATGACGATACCAGCACAGAGGAGGATAATACAGATGATAACGAGGAGGAGGTAGAGGATGACAAGCAATCGTTCTATCAATCTATGCTCTCGGATTGCCTATATGAGAGCAACAATATCTACGATATACCCACCTTGCGCCTCGATATGCAAGCTGGAAAGGTAATCCTGCCTCTCGCACCGTGGGGAGCAGACTCACGCCTACGCAAGGATATAAGCACCTATCACTTCTATGTAGAGGATTATCGCTTCGAGGCTATATGGAAAGACCCGACAAAGGTGTTGATGAGTGGAGTACAGGCATTGGTAGAGCCTAACCTATCGTTGTTTGACACTACGCCAGTAGCCTACGGACTGCAACAAATATACAAGAAACGCTGGATAGCGCGCTACTTCCAGGAGTGTGCTATCAAGGTATATGCCGACCTCAATGTATCGCGCAAGTTTCAAGAGTACAATAAGCTCGGCATCCCCGATGGTTATAATGCCTTTTTCACACGAGGTTATGCCGACAGATTATCAACATTAGAAGAAGAGATAGAGATAGCTCGCCAAATTTCAGGACTTGACAACCCTAACCTCATAGTATATGGAGGTGGGGCGAAAGTTCACGAGGTTTGCGCGAGGTATAATCTCGTATATGTAGAACAATATATGCAAGCTAAGAAAAATGGGAAAGAGTAGCGGCGGTACACGCAATGCAGTATCAGCAAACTCCCGAAAAATGGGGGGGCGATTGAGCTCAACGAGCGAACAGCAGTAAGAGAATTTACGAATATTGAGCGTAGCTATGGGCGCACGACATCTTATAGTGGGCACGATACCAAAAGGCTTGAGAAACTCCGTAAAATAGGAAAGAGTTACAAACAAGAGGAGAAGTTCAAAGCAATCCAGCAATATGGTGAAATGGTAGCGTACAAACCACAGATGAAAGAAGCAGCGATGAGCGAGCTTGTAAGAGTGGCAAACAGGGCAGCTATACATCGAGATTTGCCCCGTATAGAGGCAGAGCTTAAACGACGGAAAGGAAAATAACAATGGGAAAATCATCAGGAGGCAACCGCTCCAATAGAGGGGGGGGGAGAATAAAAAGAACAGGCGCGGGGTTTACAGAGCCAGTAAGTGGTCCGACTGCACCAAGCAGTAAAGCAACTGAGATACAATATGTGTATGTCGATAAGATAACAGGAAATCAATCAAACGGCTATGCTTCCCTTAAAGCAGCAAAGAACGCTGTATATCGAGCGGATAGAGACGATAAGGCCGCAGGAGCATACGAACCCGATAACTACTATATCGAGAGAGTAGAGCAGCTTAAGGGCAAAGGTAGAAGCACACGATATTGGAATGGGTAAGACGAGTGGAGGAGTAAGGAATTATCGGAATAAACCATCAACTTTAGATGTAAGACGAAAGAAATACGAGTATTATATTCGTAGAAAAGATTATGATACAGAGCGTTCTTATTTCGATACAAGTGGTGGATATGTAGTTACTCACAAGCTCCATAAGCAAATAACTGATGCTAATAAAGATAAATCAGATATTGCATCTTTGATACTTGCAAAAAAGGGATATAAGGTATATTTAGGCAAAGAGAAGTCAACTGTTAGTGGTCGTAAAACAAAGGATGGTCGCATATATGAGAGCCCTATGGACATAAAGACTATCAATACAGCTGGTAAATACACAATACACTCTGCTTTGAAAGCGGCAGCAAGCCAAAAGGCAAAAACAGTAGTGTTATTCCAAGGGGCAAAAGAGATGACACGCAAATATGTAGAATCTCAAATAGAGTATTTTAAGGAAAATGCAAGTAAAGTAGCAAGAAGAAGAATAGAATGGGTTATAGTAGTAGGAGAAAGTGGGAATATCCACAGGCACAAACTCAAATAAAAAGATGGGCAAGGATTGCCTTCCCATCGCGGTAGTAGAGCATATTGCCGAAGCCGAATAGTTGCAATCAACCCAATCAGTATCAACTACGCTACAAAGATAGGTAAAAATAAATAACAAAGCAAAAAAACGGTTTAATATCGGTATGGGAAACAAGAATATAGCAGAAGATGGAAAAAATACGCGATTCTCCTCTTCCAATCAGCCTGCGAATAGAGGTCGAAAAAAGTCGGTATATAACGAACTAATTGAAAAGGTGAAAGCAGAAGAGGGCATTTGCTTAAGTAGAGAGGATTGTTATAAACTGTGCGCCACGCTCATAAATTTGCCTATTAGTAAGCTTAAAGAGTTGGCGAAGGATGAAACATCCGCAGCGTGGGTAGTGTCAATTATCAGTGCCATACTCACAGATATAAAGTTCGGACGTACCGTCACGGTAGATTCTCTTTTCGACCGATTCTTTGGCAAGGCGACACAGCCGACAGACAACAAGACCGAGCATACTTTCAAGCCACGCACACTAACGCCAGAGGAGGCAAGAGAGATAGGCGTAAAGTTTTTTGAGGAGTATTAAACAATGGTGCAAGATGTAGACATATACCGCTCACTTGTATTGGCAAGCTCGCTCAACTTTACTCGCTATATGTTTAAGCATAAGGTGGGGCAGCGTTTTGTCATAGGAGAGCATCATCGCAAGATATGTGATGCCCTCGACAGGGTTGTGCGTGGCGATATAAAGCGTCTTATCATCAACATCGCACCTCGTTACTCCAAGACTGAGCTTGTGTCTAAGATGTTCGTAGCATACGGCTTGGCTCTCAACCCTCGTAGTAAGTTTATCCATCTGTCCTACTCTGATGACCTTGTACTCGACAACTCGAAGGAGATAAACGAAATGGTGCAGTCCGACTACTACCAACGCCTATTCCCCGAAGTGGAGGTACAGAGCAAGAACGCTAAGAAGTGGTACACCTCCGCTGGTGGCGGTCTATATGCTGTATCATCGGCGGGACAGGTAACAGGCTTTGGTGCTGGTCAGGTGGATGACCCAGATAGGGAGCAGAGGGATATAGATGATTTCACTCCAGCGTGGGATACTGCCTTTGCTGGTGCTATCATCATTGATGACCCTATAAAGCCTGAAGATGCCCTCTCAGAGACCGTGAGAGAGCGTGTAAACAATCGCTTTGAGTCCACTATCCGAAATCGTGTAAACTCGCGTAATACGCCCATAATAATCATTATGCAGCGACTACACGAACACGACCTATGTGGCTACCTCCAAGAGATAGAACCTGAAGAGTGGACAGTGTTATCTCTACCTTGCATATATCACGATGAAGATGGTAACGAACAGCCCTTATGGGAGTTCAAGCATACGATTGAGGAGTTGCGCAAGATAGAAAAAGCCAACCCCTTTGTGTTTGAAACACAGTATATGCAGAACCCTAAGCCAGCTGAGGGTCTTATGTATGGAGAGTTCAAGACCTACGAGATAGTTCCTTATGCTGCCTCAATGGTCAAGAAAAACTATACCGATACAGCCGATACAGGTAGTGATTATCTATGCTCTATATGCTATGTGGAGACACCTACAGGGTGCTACATCACCGATATACTCTACACGCAGAAGCCTATGGAGTACACTGAGCCAGCCACAGCCGAGATGCTTACACGCAACGAGGTAGAGATATGCTATGTAGAGAGCAACAATGGTGGTCGTTCCTTTGGTCGTGCTGTAGAGTCGCAATGTCGTATCATCAATAACTATCGTACACGCTTTGAGCCTTTCACGCAGACAGACAATAAGCGAGTGCGCATATTCACACGCTCCAACGAGGTGCAGAATATGATATACTTTCCTCACGGCTGGGAGCATAAGTGGCCAGAGTTCGCAAGCCACATAAAGAGTTACCGCAAGCAGCAAGAGTTCAATAGCCACGACGACGCTGAGGATGCACTAACAGGAGTAATAGAGAAGCGTGATGACTTCTCAACCATAACAGATTATACAGGAATATTTTAAGTAAGACTTTAACTGACGGCTATAATGATATAGCCCACAAAATATAAACGAAGCGACAATGAAATCTCTTGATGAAATCTTAGCGTTACCAAGTGAGGCGGATAAGATATACTACCTCAAGCAGCGCAGAACGAAAGCCCCCGATGTAAAGACCCTCTATGATGATTGGAACCCTGACCGACACGATGTGATGGACACAGAGAAACGCCCTGATGCTGTAGTGAAGGTTAAGGAAGAGGGTGTAGATAGAAATGGAAGGACTCTACCCGCAGAGTACGCGCAAGACAAGATAAACCCAACCAACCGCATACCTCTCCCATTAGAGCAGGATATTGTGAACATCCACACCGCGTGGACTGTTGGCAATGACCCTGCTGTAGAGTGTGAACCTAATGATGACCAAGAGAAAGTCTTATTGCAGTTAGTCAACAGCGTGTGTCGCAAAAACAAGATGCGCTACAACAACAAGCGCATAGTACGCTCGTGGCTATCTGAGCAGGAGGTGGCGGAGTATTGGTACACCGTAGAGGATACATCGTTCTGGAATAAGGCATTGGGAAAGATAAAGAGCCTCGTAGGAGGTAGGATTACTCCTAAATATAAGTTGCGATGCGCTATATGGTCGCCATTCAGAGGAGATAGACTATATCCATTCTTCGATGATAAGGGTGATTATGTAGCCATAAGCCGTGAATATACAGTAACAGACCCTGACGGCACAGAGACAACGCACTTTATGACCGTAACGAAAGATAAGGTATATAACTGGAAGATGGGTGCAACTTGGGAGGCTGGAAAAATATTTAAGCACGGCTTTAGTAAAAACCCTACAATATACTCATACAGAGAGAAATCACTATGCCACAATATCAAGCCTATTCGTGTCCGCTTAGAGCAGTTGATGTCAAATTTCGCGGATTGTATCGATAGGCACTTCTTCCCATATCTCATCCTTGAGGGCGATATTAAAGGCACGCCTCAGAAGTCTGGCAAGAACAGAGTTATTAAGATTACCAACGGAGGTAAGGTTTATTATCTCAACTGGGATCAGGCATCCGATGCTGTACGTTTGGAGATGGAAACACTATGGACTAAGGCATATCAGCTAACCAACACACCGCAGCTTTCTTTGGAGGCTCTTAAGGGCTTAGGGAGTGTGCCTTCAGGCAAGGCTTTCCAATTCCTCTTTATGGGGACAAATCTTGCCGTAGATAACCACGCAGAGGTAATAGGCGAGCATATACAGAGACGATATAACTTTCTCGCTTCAGCGATAGGCAGTCTTAATGCAGATTATCTTAAGGCATCGCAGACTATCGACATTGAAACAAAGATACAACCATTCTCTATTGATGATATTGCTGAGAAGATACGCAATGCCTCAGATGCTTGTGGTAAGCCTATAGCATCATTGCGCACAGGTGTTATGATGGCAGGGTTGGTAAGCGATGTGGATGACGAGATACAGAAGATTGAGGAGGAACAGGCAACGGCAGCACTTAACGACCTTGTAGACCCTACGGTTTAGACCTTTAGACCAATAATATTGACAAAATCGGGTGTTTCCCCTTAAGACCCTTTCGACTAAAAGAACAATATGCCACGATTAGCAATAGAAAAATGGGAGGCAGAACATAGGCGACATATCGCCTCTTTCCTCGCAGAAATCGACCAACTATATGATGAGACTATAGATGAACTTGTGTGTCTCGGTGTCGCATACGACTATAACCCTACAACAGGCAAACTCTTTGCATTCTCGGATGATAAAATCAAACAGCGCGAGGCAAACGGCATCATAGATGGTTTCCGTACTAAACTAAACACCATTATTACGGTGGGTATATCCACAGAGTGGGCGTTTGCCAATGCAAAGAATGATGCTTGGGTAAAGGCGTTATTCAGCAACCCTAAAGAGGGATATATGCTACACAACCTCAAGGCCCTCGACGCATACCAAAACCGCAAGGTCTATGGGCATAAACTCTCCGACAGGGTATGGCACTATACCAAGCAGTTTGAGGAGTTTATCGAGTTATCTCTGTCAGTTAGCATCTCTGAGGGGCGTAGTGCTGCAAGCATATCGCGCGATGTGCGCTCTCAGCTTAAATATCCAGATAAACTATTCCGAAGGGTAAGAGATAGATTTGGCAACCTGGTATTATCGCGCAATGCTCGTAGTTTTCACCCTGGTCAAGGTGTGTATCGTAGTTCGTATCAGAATGCAATGCGTATGGCACGCACCGAGATTAACGGAGCATATCGGCAGAGCGACCACGAAAGATGGCAACAGCTTGACTTTGTTGTTGGTGTTGATGTCAGAGTGTCAAAGTCGCATCAAGCGTGGTTAGCTAAAGAGTGGTTTCCGCGTTTCAAGCATAGACCTGTGATGCCTATGGAGATATGTGATGCTATGGCGGGGCGTTATCCCAAAGATTTTAAGTTCATCGGCTGGCATCCAAACTGCAAATGCCACGCTGTGCCAATCATCGCAAATGAGGATAATGATAAGGACTTCTGGGAGACTCCTGATAACGAGGTAACGAAGACTCCAGATCTATTCGACAAGTGGATGACAGACAACAAAGAACGAATAGAAGATGCTATGAAGCGTGGGAAAGCACCCTATTGGGTGACAGAAAATCCGCAATACACAAAAAAGTAAAAAAAAGTTGCAAAAATATTTGCAATTACTGCCGAAAGTTGTGAATTTTGCGCAAAGCGTGTGACGAAGCACGCCACCGACATAAAAAGCGAAAACACTGTTGTTAGTAGGTGGCAGCTTGCATTACGCAGGTTGCCACTTTTTATTAGCACTTAAACGGATGTGATGACACATCCAACAATCATATACGATGAAACAAAAAATTCTATCAGCACTCAAAAACAAATACGCGCATTTGGGTTTGAGTCGTGAGGCTTTGGATGGGGTTGCCTCGGTTCTCGAAAAAACCATCAAATCAGAAGAAGAAATCGAAACCGCAGTGAGCGGGGTCGAGGGGATGCTCAAGGTATTCCAGAGCGAAGCAGATAGAGAGCGAACTAATTACAATGCTCTCAAAGCAGCGAAGGAGGAGATTGAGAAGAAACTTAAGGAGGCTACACCTCCTACACCCCCAAAAGAAGATCCTAAACCTTTCGATGCAGAGGCTTTCCGTGCTGAAATCTTGGAGACTATGCGTAAAGAGCGTGAGAGCGCAACGCAGAACGAGCAGAAGGCAGCACAGCGTAAGGCTGAAATCACCGCAAAGGCTAAGGAGTATGGAATACCTGAAACACTGATAGGTAACTTCGCTATCGCCGATGATGCTAATGTTGATGACTTCTTCAAGGGCGTAAAGCAGACTCTTGCCGATGCAGGTTTTGAGTTTTCCGAGCCACCAACATCTGGTGGTGGTATCCGAAGTGATGCGGAGGGCATTGCAAACCTCATCAACAAGGAGACCGAAAATATTGTTAAATCTCAAAACAAGTAATTATGCCCGCAGGATTTAAGTATGATTTGAAACCTATGGAGGTAACGCGCGAGATGTGTCGTGTTGACACTATTCAGCGTCTATCGGGTGGTGTAGTCTTTGAGGATAGCGATGTCCCAACAGGCACGCCTATTATGCCACTTACCCCTCTTACTGTAGACCTAAAGACTCGTAAGGCTAAGGCGGTTAAGAATGTGCGTGTAGTGGAGAAAGCTACCAGCACCAAGGTCAAGGTAGCAAAGTATTCTCTCGCATTCGTAGGGATGTTCCTCTCAGATGGCACTACTACCGTCAAGGTAAATGCTATCGACAAGAGCAATGCCGATCACGATTTGCTCACAGTTAGCACATCGCTAACAGCAGAGGCTGGTGAAGTGTTGTTCGAGGCAGCTACATCGGATGGCAAGAGTGCAAAGAACGCAGCTAATATGCTAAACTACGCGACATTCAAGGCTGGCGATAAGGAGTCTTTGACACCTATCTATCGTGCCTTTGAGGTGTGCGAGTCTAAGTTGTATGCACCAATCGCTGAGGTCGACAAGGCTACACTAAGCGACCGCTTCTTCTTTATTCCTTAACCCTTAACCATCGACGAATATGAAATTGACTTTGGATATTTTATTCAACGATCCTAATGTTGTCAAGGCAATTATCGACCGCACGATGGCAACAGAGCAGGATAAGATTGGCTGGAAGACCTACCTCGACTTTGAGGAGACAAAATCGCGTGTCTTCAAGACCTATCTTGGTACACAGACAGGTGTAACAGCAGGTAGCATCATCGATCGCAACGCAGAGAAGCCTTTGCGTCAGCGTCGTTCATTGGGTAGTGGTGTTGGTGAGGTTGCATACCTTGGCGACCGCTATCAGCTCGACAATGACCGCCTCGATATGCTTCGTACACTTATCGACAAGTTCAATGCTTCACGCTCAGCAGACCAGACCGCAGCTATGAATACCATCATCGACTACATCGTAGACGATATGCGTCAGTTGCGTCTTGCTCCACACAAGCGTATGGACTTGGTAGTAGGTGAGCTTCGTTCTACAGGTAAGGCCACAGTAAATAATGCCAACAACCCTAATGGTATTGAGCTTATTGATATTGACCTTCCAGTAACAAAGATCACTCCAAGTGTTGCTGATAAGGGTAACTTTATCTCGTACCTCAAGGCAGAGGTTGAGCGTTTGCGCCCTACACTCGGTCGCTTCTCGGTAATGGAGATGACACGCAGCACCTTCAATAAGAATATCGTAGGTTCTGCGGAGTTCCAGAATACCTACAAGATGATTTTGTCAGGTGCGCAGGTAGCTCTATCGGGAGGTCTTATCACCCCAGATATGGCGAACACCGTATTCTCAGGCATTGGTCTTCCAAGCATCCGTATCATCGACGATATGGTAGCAAAGGAGGATGGTACATCAGAGCAGGTATTCAAGGATAATCGCATCACTCTCTTGCCTCAGGATAAGATTGGTAAGATGATGTGGCACGAGCCATACGAGATTACCGACCCTGTACCAAACAAGACCTACACACGCCTTGAGGGTGGTATGTGGATTTCTAACTGGCGAGATAAGGAAGGTCGCTACAATGAGTATGGTTGCGAGTGGATACCTAACTTCACAGCACCTAACAAGATTGCTATCTTCGACCTCGACACTATGAACGCATAATCGGGTAGATAATGACGAACTACGAAGCGATATCGGCGATGCTCTACCCTTATGATGTAGAGCCAATGCTGGTGCAAAAGCACTGCATAGACAATAATGTCTTAGATGTAGATGAGTACGATGTGACTCTCAAGACTGAGATAGCAAGAATAACTATAGCCATACTTAACAACCTCCTTGTGTTATCGAGTGAGAGCGATAGTGGCTACTCGTTAAGCTATTCAAGCGAGGGTCTTAAGAAGCGCATCGTGTCTATCGCCAAGGAGAATGGGCTAACCGATATTGCTGAGGAGTTCAATGACCGACCATCTGTAGAGTTCTTAGACCTATGGTAAGATACCCCTACAATCTCGAATACTTGTATGAGGAAGATGCCGTTCAGCTTCCCGATGGCTCATTTCAGGAGGGTGCAAAGCGGTGGTGCAAGGCTGGATGCTGTAATGCTGTGCAGAATGGCTCAGGACGCACTATAACAGCACAGAATGGCGAGTTGAGAGCATACAACTACGAGATAACAAGACCCGCAGGAGCGTGTCCTATTCCAGAGGGTACGCCAATACGCGTATTAGATAGATTTGGGCGTAACATCTTTGCGATGCAATGCCAGCACAACAAAGAAACATCCAATGTAACCTATGCAGTCATAGGCAACGATACGCGCAACCAACGATATGCGAAAACGCGGTTATGGGTATAGTATGGAACAATCCTAACGACTTGGATAGGCAATTTGCAGAAGTTCAAGCCGAGTATGACAGAAAGGCTATAAATTGGCTTACGGTACTTGGAGAGCGTGTTGTTAAATACGCGAGGGAACACGGCAACTACACCGACCAGACATCTAACCTGCGTAACTCTATCGGCTACATTGTTATTCAGAGCAACAAGGTTGTACACGACTCTTTTGTGGGGCAGACACCTCCAAGGAATGATCCTCAGAGTCAGGCTGACGCAGAAATGGCTCATCAACGAGGTTTGGCATACGCAAACCAAGTAGGTGCTACCATCGGAGGCTATAAGACATATCTTGTGTGGGTAGCAGGTATGGAATACGCGCGATATGTGGAGGCTAAAGGATATGATGTTATTCAGGGTTCAGGCGATTGGGTGGAGGCTAATGCTCGTAAACTGATGGATGAATTTGAGAGACACTTAAAAGCAAAAGGTAAATGATACGCAAAACAACTGCTGAGATACTATCCCTTATGTGGGAGTGGGTACGCACAACGCCTCTTTATAAGGCTGTGCCTACGATGTATCTTGACCATTTCCCTACAACCTTGAAAAGTGGACTCTCTGGCGAGTTTATCGTGATTACGGCACTATCTAATGCCATAGGAGAACAGCAGGTGGCAACGGTCAATGTCAATATCTATGTACCCGATACTACGCCGAGAATAAACAAGGAGGAACAGCGATATCCCAACAACAACCGATTGGTTGAGTTGACAAAGATAGCGTATGAGGCGCTACGATGTTACCCATTGGCTGAACGCTACTACTTTGATATTCTCGAAGAAACTCTTATCAGTGAGGGGAATATCCCTTACACATTTGCAAATATAAAAGTTCAACTAAAAAATTATTAAGATATGCAGTTAGTAGGTCTTAAAGCAGTATATTTTGGTACTCCATTTGCTGATGGTGTAAACGCATCAACAGACTACTCAAAGATGGAGAAGTTTACGCAGCCATACCAGGGAGGTATCACCTTGAATTTCACTCTGCCATCATCAAAAAAGTGGCATCGTGAGGGTGAGAAGCTCCCAGCACAGACACTTCGTGACGCAACATCTGGTGAGCAGAAGGTAACTTGGAATACTATGGACTATGACCAGAAGACTAAGGACTTCTACTTCGGTGATTCAGACGCGGATAAGTCTGATGTATTCGAGCGTGAGGTGAGTGCTGTATTCGTTGGCGAGTCTGGAGCATCGCTTGTTTTTGCTCGACTAAAGATTGTATCTACCCCTGGTGGTGGTATGAATGCAACAGGCGACCCTGTACTCATTCAGTCTGAGGCTGATGTATTGGCCCCTACAAGTGGCAAGGGTCTTGGATGGGATGTAATCGCTACACCAACCACACTCCCAACGGACACCACAGAGGAGCCAGAGGCAGAGGCGTAATCCTATTACCCCACAGAAAGCTAAAGACTTGCATTGCGTAGCGAGAGCGCAGTGGGGTTCTCAATCATATTATGCAATATGACACACAGAAAGTTATCTCCGAAACAACAGATGGACATGCGAGCGTTATCTATGCTCGTAGAAAAACCACAATCATTTGAAATAGAGGATAAGGATGGAAAGATGCAAACATACCATCTATACCCTTTACAACTTGGTCGCTTGGCACTCATTACCGAGCGACTTATCCATTTAGACCTTATCCTTGATGACCCTGATACAGATGTGGTAAAGGCTATGTGGGAGATATGCTCCTCAGAGCCTAAGCGTGTAGCAGAGATTATTGCTATTGCAACGCTGCGCACACGCGAAGACATAGAAATACACCTTGAAGAGCGAGTACAAGAGTTCTTATGGTCGCCTACGATGACACCTCAAGCCTTGGCTAATATCCTCTACACAATAATCTTTCAGAGCTACCACGAGGATTTTATGAAGGCTATCAGGTTGGTAAAAATTCTCTCGGTGAAAATTTCCCAAGAAGACCGAGAAAGCCTGATAGCTACGGCGGTGACACCATCTGGGGACAAAAAGATGCAATCTTCTCCAAATACCATTGGAGTTGGGAAGAACTGATGTGGGGCGTAAGCTGGGCAAATGTAGAGATGATGCTTGCTGATGCTCAGCGCACTGACTATGAGAGCAAGCACGAGGATAAAAGCATAGCCCAGGATGATGATGTCTTGGATTTATCCAACTCGGCAGATATAGAAAAACTAAGGCGCATTGCACGATAGGATATAGTGATATATCCAGTAAATAAAGACGAAAAGACGATGATAAATCTCACAGTAGTAATAGATAACGACGAGGCAGTAAAGAAACTTAGAGAACTGCAAAATGTTGCTAAGACAACGACATCAAGTGTTGTCAAAGACTCGGAGCGCATAGATTATGTTTTCAGCAAGATAGATGATACCCTAAAAAGATTAGTAGCAGGAATATCTATAGAGACTCTTGTGCGACAGCTTGTGCAAGTGCGTGGCGAAGTACAACAGCTCGAGGTTGCCTTTGAAACTATGCTCGGCAGCAAGGAAAAGGCTGACAAGCTTGTAAACGAGGCTGTGCAATTAGCGGCCAAGACTCCTTTCGGCTTGCAAGATGTGTCTAATGGTGCAAAGATGCTACTTGCCTATGGCTCCGCTGCTGAGGAGGTGACCGAGGAAATTAAGATGCTTGGTAATATCGCCTCTGGTCTATCCATCCCATTGAATGATATGATATACCTATATGGTACTACTCGTACACAGGGGCGTATGTTTACACAGGACTTGCGTCAGTTTATGGGCCGAGGTATTCCACTTGCTGAGGAGTTAGCAAAGCAGTTTGGTGTTACCAAGGACGAGGTTGGTGAACTTGTCACAGCTGGTAAGGTTGGCTTCGATGAGATGGCTAAGGCATTGCAAGCTATGACATCTGAGGGTGGTCAATTCAACAATCTTATGGATAAGCAGAGCCAAACTATCACAGGTCAGATATCCAATCTTGAGGATAGCATCTACCAGATGTTTAATGCTATAGGTGAGAAGAGTGAGGGTATTATTAGTGGGACTATTGATGTAGTGGCTTCGCTTGTGGAGAATTATGAGCGTGTAGGCCGTGTGTTGATGGGTCTTGTTGCTACGTATGGAACATATAAAGTTGCGATAGTCGCATACAATGTTGCAACTGCAATAGCTGCAAATGCTGCTAAAGGGATGGCACTTGCTGAGCAAATACGCATGTCAGCAACGATAGCCGCAGAGAAGGCACAAAAAATGCTTAACAAAACAATGCTATTAAATCCTTGGGTCTTAGCAGCGACAGCAGTAGCGGGTCTTGTTACATTACTTATTTCTCAGAAAAACGAGACAGAGCGATTGCGAGAGGCAGAGGAAGAGTATAACAACGCTAAGCAGGAGACTATCAATAAAGAGGAGGAGCATAAGAGAGCGATAGAGTCTTTGCTTAATGTCGCTGAAGATGAAGCAGCTTCTTCTGACACACGACGTGCAGCGTTAAACAATCTTATTATGCGCTACCCGGAAGTGTTCTCAAAGTATGGCACCGAGATAGAGATGCTCAAAGATATTAAGCGCATCAAGCTTGAGATTGCACAGATTGAGGCTGGGAAGTCTATCACAAATCCTAAGAATGAGCTTGAGGGAGTTGATGCGAGGATTGCTGAACTCGAAGCTAAAAGGGATAAAGTCATATATACATATGATAGACGTGGCATAGGAAAGCCGAGTAAACAGGGGCTATCGAAAAAAGAAGAAGCTGAATACAAAAATCTTTTAGCCCAGCGTGACAAGCTACAGAAGGAAATCAGAGAAAATAATCGCAAAACATATTTAGACAACGTAGGACAGCTTTCTGCACCTCAGCTAACAGCCGAGATAGAACGACTTAAAGAAGCACAGCAGATACTTACCTTGTATAACGCCACCAAAGGGCAGGTAGGTAAGACTGGTGAGGCGATTGTGTATGCTGGCCAGTTAGCGAAGCTTGGCTATAGCGTAAACGATGCACAGAAGATAAGCGGAGAGCTTACGATACTTAATGCCGAGCAGAATAGACGCAAAGCCAAGAAGGTGACAGCTGGCGACTGGCTCAAAGCGAAAAAGGATGAGTGGGAAAAAGCTGAGAAGGCATACAATGACTTCCTCAAGAAGAAGGGTAAGATGTCTGAGGAGGACTTCGAAAAACAATCTCAAGAGCTCAAAGAGGCAGCCGAAACCGCAAAGAAGGAGTATCAAAAGTATGCACCCACAGCAGGTAAAAAGACATCTGCAAGTGACAATCAGAAGAATGACGCAGAAAATGACGCAGAAAAGGCATTTGAGTTATCCCAAAAGATACAACAGGAAGCGCTACAGTCGGAAATTGACTTAATGGCAGAGGGCACTGCCAAGAAGATTGCACAGATAGACGCAGACTATGAACAGCAGAGGGCTGAGATTGTTAAAAAAGAAAATGAGCTTAGAGACCTCCAGGGTGAGCTTACTCAGGAGCAAATAGATAACTTCTCGATGCTCTACGATAACCTTGCGGAAAAGAGAAGCCGAGATATATTAGATGCTGCAAATCAATCTGGGGAAGACTACCTCATTCAGTATGGTAATGAGGAAGAGCGCAGAACTGCTATCAACAATAAATACGATAGACTCGTAGATGGCACTGACGATGTATATGCTCAGCAGATGTATGAGAAACAGAGAGAGGAAGAGCTAAATGCTGACATCATCGCTCTTGAAAACTATTATATCCAATTAGGTACATTGGCCGAGAAGATACGTGCGACCAAAGCGAAATATGAAAGACAGATAAGAGATGCCAAGAATGATGGCGAGCGCAAGGCACTTGAGGCAGAGCGTGATGCACTCCTTGCTGAGTATGATGAACAAGCATCCAACTGGGCTAACAGCCTTGTAGATATGACTACTGCGCAACTCAACAATATGCTTGCTGAGTTACAGACAGAGGTAGAGGCTAAGCAAGAGGCATTCGATGCTTTGGATGCTTCCGATAGTAATGATGCACAGAAGTACCGCGAGGAGATTAATCGACTCAATGCTAGGATTAAAATCCTCCAAGCCGAACTTGGCAAGGCGAGACGCTCGGCTGGCGATAAAAATTGGGATAAGGCTGTGCAGACATTCCAGAACATTGCCAACTCAGCGACTGAGGCAGCCGATGGTATTGCGGAGTTCGATGAGGACTTAGGCAACACACTACGCTCTATCGCGCAACTTGCAAGCAGTGGGCTAAACCTTGTTGTAGTAATCAAGAAGATAACAGATGCATCGTGGACGGGTGTAGCAGCTATTTCAGCTCTGGAGAAGGCATCGCTTATCCTGGCGGCTATCAGTGCAGCTATACAGGTTGTGGCTGTGTTGTTCGACCTATTTAAGCAGAATGACGAGGTAGAGAACACTAAGAAAGCGTTTGCCGAGCTTAATGATGAGCTTGTGCGCCTACGTAAGTTGGCACGCATAGATAATGTCGAGGGTACAATTTTTGGCTCTAATTCTTTCGGTAACTTCATCAACAACCTTAAGGCTGCGCATGATGCGCTTAAGGACTTTGAGGCATCTAAGGAGGCGATAAGACTCAAAGATGTGCAATATATGGAGACTGTAATAGGTTTTAATCCAGATGGCACTGCGGTTACTATTCAAACTCCACAAGGTCGCCAAAACCTCAATGATGCTATCTCTGGGATGCAAGTGATGACCAAGCACAAGACCTGGTTTACACCTAGAGAGTATGAAGATCTAGGCGACCTTATGCCTGAACTATTCGATGAGTTTGGCAATGTTACCCTTGAGGGCTTGCAGAACTTACAGAATAGCGATGTATGGAATAAGCTCAGTAAGGAAGATAGAGAACTTATCGAGCAGATGATTGCCGACTGGGAGGACTACAATGCAGCAGTGGAGGCAACAGAGAAGTATCTATCGGATGTATTTGGCAACTTAGGAGGCGACATCACAAATGCACTATTAGACTCCTTCAAGAATGGTACAGATGCGGCAGAAGCCTTTGGCGAGGCAACAGGTAAGATATTAGAACGTTTGGCGAGTGATATTGTCAATATGGCACTTATCCAACCTATAATGGACGAAGCAGAGGCTGAAGTGCTGGAGTTGCAAGAGAAACTGGAAGCTGGAGATATATCTTATGAAGAGTATTTGAGACAAACACAGGCTATTCTCGTCAAAGCGAGGAGCAAAGCACAAGAACGTACAGATGATGCCTACGATATGTACGAGGCGGCAGGGATAGAGCAAAACGGCAGTGGCTCATCTTCTGCAACATCTAAGGGCTTCCAAACGATGTCGCAGGAAACAGGCTCGGAGCTTAATGGTCGATTCACTGATATACAGGGGCAGACACACCGCATTGCTGAGGCTGTGGAGTTTTGCAAATCGTTGCATATAGAAAACCTAACACAAGTGCAGTCTATCAATGCTACCGTAGCGATGATACACAATGATACCTCACTCATTGCGCAGCATACAAGAGCGTTAGCACAGATGCAAGATGACCTTGCATCCATTCGTAGGTCTATGGATAATGGTGCTATTTAACAACATAATACTATGGCAGAAATAACAATTAATGATAGCCCATTATCGGAGTATGGGGCTATGGTGTTAGCAGGGAGTTATAATTCTCTGCTAACACCCCCACAATTAAAGGAGTGGGTTACTAACATTCCTGTAGATGGAGATGGCACGGAATACATAGTGTCAGGCACATCGTATGTACAAGAACGAAGTGTGTCCCTTATATTCGGCATTAAGGGGGAAACAAAGGAGGATTTTCTTTATAAGTATCAACAATTCATAGATGTGTTACAAAGTGGTATAATTGACCTCTATGTTCCAGATTTAGGCAGACATTACCACCTTAAGTATGAAGGTTGCACAACTTTTGACCACTTCAGTCTATTAGCGTGTCAGATAGCTGTTAAATTTATAGAACCAAATCCCAAAAAAACAGAGTAAATTTATTGACCGTTTTGCCCGAAATATATAATTTTGCACTAAGAGTGTGATGATGCACTCATAAACCAAAGACGAAATGACCCCTATAACCATATACAACCCCACAGGGGAAGCCGTACACGAAGCACCCATCACCAAAGATGCCAGAGTATTCAGGCAACTGGGTGGTGACTACTATGTAGAGTTGTCATTTAGCGTTGCTAACACGCTCGTACTCCCCAAAGGTAGTTACATACTTGTAACTGACCCTGCGACCAGCAGAGAGGAGAAATACGCACTTAAGAGCGATGCTACACCAGAGCCTATATCTGGTGTGAACGGCTACAAGTATGTGCTTAAGTTCTATTCCCGACAGCACGATATGGAGGCTTGCCAGATTAAGTGGCTTGCTGGCGGTAGCCAAGAGTTATCATTCCGTGTTACTACATCACTTAAGGGTTTTGCTCAGCTCATCGCCGACAATATGAACGCATATCTCGGTACTACCGATTGGTCATTTGATGACACTTTGGATGACACCGATATGCGTGAGCAGTCATTCGAGGGAGTCAGTTGCTGGGATGCTATCAACAACATCGCTAATGCCTTTGGTGTAGAGTCGTGGGTAGACCACGGCGAAAAGTTGACTATTCACTTTGGTAAGTGCGAGAACGAGGGTGTTGTGACCGACATTCGCGAGGGTGAGATTGTAAATCGCTTTCCTGCACCTAAGCGTGGCGACGACAGAAACTATGGCACTCGCTTCTACATCTTCGGTGGCACACAGAATGTGCCAGAAAATTACCGAGAGGAAAGTGCTGGTAGTACCAATAATACCACATTCCACATTGCTGAGAAGCGTATATGCTTGCGCAGGTTCGCAGAAAACGGCTTAGGACCAGCAGAAGAAGACTACATCCCTGCCTTTGATGCTATTCTCAATCTTCCACAGGCAGAGATAGTCGAGAAAACTATCATCCTCAATGAGGTATTCCCAAAGAATGAGACAACGATACGCGAAGGAGATATACTCACCCAATATGAGAATATCATCGAGGGCCAGACTGCACAGCCTATATACTACATCAAGGTTGAGAAAAAACCAACAGTGCTTAGCACTTTAGGCATCACATTCACATCTGGAGCATTATCTGGTCGTTCATTCGGTGCAGCATACACTACGCAGGTGGGAGGGTCCTATATCAAGGTATTGCATACTACGGAGAATAGCGGGGGTGCATCGCTTATTGCTGTGCCTAATGATAACCTCGCGCCTAAGGCTGGCGATAAGTATATCCTCACAGGAGTAAAGTTAGATGATGACCGCACCGAGGCTGCCGAGCGTGAGCTGTGGAATAAGGGTACTGAGTTAGCACGCCAATATGCTGGCGATACGAATGTATATGACTGCCCTGTCGACCCAGTGTACTGCACCAAGAAAAAGGTTAACCTCGCATTAGGAGATAAGGTTATCCTCAAGGGTGCACACTTTGGAGAAGAAGGTCGCAAGTCACGCATACAAGGCTACGAGAAGAAGTTGTACAACCCATATATCGCCACATATAACATAGGCGACAATTCAGTGTATTCGCGCACCGCAAAGGTCGTTAAGGATATACAACTCCCTGTTGCGGAGGCGGTGGCATCAACAGAGCGCAAGAATGATAGCCTTTCTGCTCAGATATCGAGTATGATGAGCGATCTGCAACTAACAAGCATAATCCAACGCCTTAATGACATAGAGGGTTATGATACAGATACAGCAGATTCAGTATCTATACCTGGTGCTAAGAAGTACGCCAAAGAGCAAGCAGACGGCGTTTTAGGTACGAAAACTGATGAGGCAGGTAAGCTCACCGTTAACGGCATTAGAAACTACATCAACAAGGTATTCTCTCCTATAATAGAAGAGAGTCAAGGCAGTATTATCGACCTAGTATTAATAGGAGGTAGGAATGTGTCTACGGATGTCTATGCTTCTAACCCACTTGCAGCATTTAGCCCATCTCTCGCATTTAGGGAGCGATATACGATGCAAGAAAGCGATAAGCTAACTGACCCCATCACTCGTGATACATATATCAAGGTTACGACATCCAACCACAGGTACTACATCGGTGCTGTTATCACCATAGATATAGATGTAACATCGAGCGCATTTGCCGATGCTTTCGGCTATACGCTCCACGCAGGCGACTGGCTTGTGGCTACGCCATATGGTTGGAAGAAGATTAACGGAAGCGATGTCGGCGGTGGCTCAGG
>JAFYRL010000029.1 GCA_017546975.1 Alistipes sp. | reverse complement strand
CCGCCTATAGGCTGAAGTGTGACGCCTCCAAGTTTGTAGCTATCGGCGCTTCCTGGGCGAAGATTTACATAGTTGTTTAGGTTGGCTAGGTGCCACTCAAAACCAGGAGCGTTGGTTATTACACCAACGGTATTATCATAGAAGTTTATCTTACCATTCACAATCTCCATTACAATCTGCTTGCCTGAAGGTTCGCCTATGCGCCAGTGAATAACGGCAGTCTTTTCCAGACCAACAATATGTATACCCTCTACAGCACTCTTTACTTGGTCTATGGTCGAGAATTGACTCAACACCCACTGCACAACCTGAAGGTCGGCAAGGGTAGTGTCGTTGTATGAGGCGTTGTAGTTCTCATAGCTACCGTATGTAGGGAAGAAGAATAGTCCCGCCGATAGTCCTGCTTCGTTAATTCCCTCGGCGATAAACTCCTTTTCAACTACGGCGAGTCCTACTACACCATAGCGTGCTTTGAATTTAAGGCCGTTGAGACCTGTTGGGGTATATGAGCGAAGTTCCTCACCTCGTGGAATGATAACATATTCACTTTGTAGTGCGCCCTTGGCCCATTCGATTGTGCGTGACTGTACATAACTGCCATCTGTTGCTGTTAGAGATATGCCCGTGCAGGCGATAGTTGCAGGTGCGCCACCAATAACCGCGGCAGCGCCAACCAATAGATTTTTAATAATTCTTTTCATAAATCTCATAGATTAAACACATAATTGTCACGCATAAATCGCACCATTTGCGCAATAAACATATCCAAATATTTTGTTTTCAGAGTTTTTATGCTTATCTTTGTTTGCTGTAAAAATTGAAATTTACAAACTTATCGCTTATGAAGAAGTTTTTATTCTTAATGGTAGCAATGACCACACTATGTGGTTGTGCGTATACGACAACACATATTGGTAGTGTAACAACATACAATGCGGATGGTAGCGTATTGCAAAGATGGGATAAGGTCTGCTTGCAGGAGCAGTCAAGAAACTACGCCACTACATCTGCGTTTAAGCCATACGGACTTAACTTCTACGATATTGTGAGTGGTCGTTTTGTTATTATCGGCAACTCTGTGCCTTATGTCATCGAGTATGATATCCTTAATCGTAACGCTAAGGATAATCCAGATGATGTCTTTAAGATGGAGCTTATCAATCGCTATGACCACCTTTCATACATGCTTGAGGAGTACAAGATTAACATGAAGTACAGCCAGCGTGATGGTGAGGAGTACAACAAGTGGAAGGAGTTGATTAAGCGTACAAAGATTGAGATTAACAATATTACCTTTACACTATCTCACGAGTATTCATACTATTTGGATTAGTGTGATCGTTAATAAAGCATAGAACCTAAAAACTTTACTATATCTAAAATGAATAAGGATTTACAGATTTTTGACCTTATCGCCGAGGAGCGTGCGCGTCAAACCAAGGGTATTGAGCTTATCGCATCAGAGAACTTCGTAAGTGACCAGGTAATGGCAGCTATGGGCTCTGTATGTACAAATAAGTATGCTGAGGGTTATCCTGCAGCTCGTTACTATGGCGGTTGTGAGGTTGTTGATAAGATTGAGAACCTTGCTATTGAGCGTATTTGCAAGCTTTATGGCGCTGAGTATGCTAATGTTCAGCCACACTCTGGTGCGCAGGCAAACATGGCGGTATTCTTCGCTTGCCTCAAGCCAGGTGATACATTTATGGGCCTTGACCTCTCTCACGGTGGTCACCTTTCTCATGGTTCACCTGTGAATATGTCAGGTATGTACTTCAATGCTGTAGGTTACAAACTTAAGGAGGAGACAGGTAATATCGACTATGAGGAGATGGAGGCACTTGCTCTTGAGCACAAGCCAAAGCTTATTATCGGTGGTGCTTCGGCATTCTCTCGTGAGTGGGACTACAAGCGTATGCGCGAGATAGCAGACAAGGTGGGTGCTTTGTTGCTCGTTGATATGGCTCACACTGCAGGTCTTATCGCAGCAGGTCTTCTTGATAACCCTGTTAAGTATGCTCATATCGTAACATCTACAACACATAAGACACTTCGTGGTCCTCGTGGTGGTATTATCCTTATGGGTAAGGACTTCGACAACCCATGGGGTTACACAACTCCTAAGGGTGTAGTTAAGAAGATGTCTCAGATTTTGAACTCTGCCGTATTCCCAGGTATTCAGGGTGGTCCATTGGAGCATGTAATTGCTGCTAAGGCTGTAGCTTTCGGTGAGGCTCTAACTCCAGAGTATAAGGAGTATCAGCAGCAGGTTGTTAAGAACTCTAAGGCGTTGGCTGATGCTCTTACAAAGCGTGGTTATAAGATTGTATCTGGCGGTACTGACAATCACCTTATGTTGGTTGACCTTCGCACTAAGTATCCAGAACTTACAGGTAAGCTCGCAGAGAAGTGCTTGGTAGCTGCTGATATCACTACAAACAAGAATATGGTTCCATTCGATTCACGCACTCCATTCACAACATCTGGTTTGCGTTTCGGTACTCCAGCAATCACAACTCGTGGTGTTAAGGAGGATAAGATGGATTATATTGCGGAGCTTATCGATCGCGTACTCTCAGATCCAGAGAACGAGGAGAACATTGCAGCTGTTCGCAAGGATGTGAACGCTATGATGGAGCAGTATCCATTGTTTGCTTGGTAGTAGATTACATAAAGACTATGGGGCTGTCCAAAGACTTGGGCAACCCCATTTTATTATATTAACACACATATATAGTATATCTAAAATGAAGAAATTTATAACTTTGGCTTTGGCTCTTATGGCTGTAGGTACGCTTAGCGCACAGCAGAATAAGGGTGGCATCACCGCTGAGATGATGCAGGAGATACGCTTGGGACAGACAAATAGCCAGGCAGAGAAGGCGGCGCGTAATGCGTTGGCACTAAATCCAGTTTCGGAGCTTGCTACAAGCGCTGATAATCTTGCAATGATTGATACACACTTCTCTCATCGTGTACGCACTAAGGGTATTACAGATCAGCACCAGTCGGGTCGTTGCTGGTTGTTCACAGGTCTAAATGTCTTGCGTGCTAAGATGATTGATGACCTTGATCTTGCCTCTATGGAGTTCTCGCAGAACTACCTCTTCTTCTACGACCAGTTGGAGAAGTCTAACCTCTTCCTTCAGGCGGTTATTGATACAAAGCACTTGCCTATGGATGACCGTAAGGTGGAGTGGTTGTTTAAGAACCCACTTAACGATGGTGGTCAGTTTACAGGTGTATCTAACCTTGTGATGAAGTATGGTGTTGTGCCTGCGGAGGTTATGCCAGAGAACTATCAGTCTAATAACACTGCTCAGGTTGGTAATCTTATCAAGCTAAAGTTGCGTGAGTATGGTCTTGTGCTTCGTTCGCAGAAGGATCGTCGTTCGCCTGTTGCTCTAAAGACCGAGATGCTTAAGGATATCTACTCTATGTTGGTGCGCGCTTATGGTGTGCCTCCTACAGAGTTCGAGTGGACACGCTACGATAAGGAGGGTAACCCTGTTGAGACAAAGCAGTACACTCCTCAGTCATTCTATAAGGAGTACTTTGGAGGTATTGATCTTGAGAAGGACTTCGTTATGGTGATGAACGATCCATCGCGTGAGTACTACAAGGTGTATGAGATTGAGTATGATCGCCATGTGTACGATGGTGATAACTGGGTATACCTAAATCTTCCTATCGAGGAGGTTAAGGCGCTCGCTATTGCATCTATCAAGGATAATACAGCGATGTACTTCTCTTGTGATGTAGGTAAGTATCTCCTTTCAAAGAAGGGTACCCTTGATATCGCAAACTTTGACTATGAGTCGTTGATGGGCGTTGAGTTCCCTATGAACAAGGAGGAGCGTATTCGTACCTTTGCAAGTGGTTCATCACATGCCATGACTCTTATTGCTGTTGACCTTGATGAGGAGGGTCGTGCAAAGAAGTGGATGGTTGAGAATAGTTGGGGTCCATCAGCAGGTTGGAAGGGTAACCTTATTATGACCGATGAGTGGTTTGAGGAGTATATGTTCCGTGTTGTTGTTGATAAGAAGTATATTCCTGCAGAGACACTCAAGCTTTTGGAGCAGAAGCCTATTATGTTGCCATCGTGGGATCCTATGTTTGCATACGAGGAGTAATCTATGGCACAGGAGATTGAAAGAAAATTTTTGGTTGTGGGCGAGTATAAACATCTCGCCCACAGCTCTTCTCATCTGATACAAGGATATATTGCTTCGGGTAAGCGTACAGTGCGTGTGCGTGTCAGCGATGAGCGCGCATGGCTAACAATTAAGGGCCCTTCGAAGAATGGTGGACTCTCGCGTTATGAGTGGGAGAGGGAGATTGATAATAGTGACGCCTTGGAACTCATGGAGCTCTCTGAGGGCGCTCTCATTGATAAGCGTCGCTATTTGGTCGAGTATGAGGGCCATGTATTTGAGGTTGATGAGTTCTATGGCGATAATGAGGGACTTGTACTCGCCGAGGTGGAGCTAAGCTCCGAAGATGAATACTTCTCGCGTCCTGAGTGGTTGGGTGAGGAGGTTACAGGTATTAAGCGCTACTATAACTCACACCTTAGAGCATATCCCTATAGGGATTGGAGCGAATCGGAACGATAAAATCAGAGGGGCGTACGGAAGCTAACCGCACATCCCCTCATCATCCGAGCAAGCTCGAAATAAAACTTTATACTTAAACTATGCAATGGGTAAAAGGTTTTATTTTCATGTTGTAGATCAATCAACTACGACAGTTTCATCTATCTCAATACCCCAATCAAATAGGTCTGCGGCACACTGCATCTGCATATTTGTCAGTGTCTGCTGAGAGTTGCTGTCGCCCACTACAGCATTGAAGAATGCTTGTGTAGATGGGTAGTATTTCTTAACTTTTTTCGAAAAACAATCATAAAAGGCGCGTTGTGCCTGATGATTTAGTCCTGCTGGGAGTACTCCCTCCTCCACAAGATATGGATATGGGAAGATATTGCGCATATTATGTGGATTGGCATTTAACTCCTCGACAATTGTCGATACAACATATACCTCTACGGTATCACCTCTACCAGGAAGTTCAATAAATGTTGTGTAGACGGGGTAGTCTATCTCTATAGCCTCAACTACATCGCCACTAAAGACATTAAACTCTGCCTCTGCGAGGTTTTCCAAATAGATCATGTCGCGGTAGGCACGCAACTCACGGCGTAGCTCCTCACGCTCTCTATCACTCCATCTTCTCTCTCTTGAGCATCCCACTGCTGAGAGTGCTACTGCTGTCACAATTGTAAATAGTAAAATCTTTCTCATTACTCTGATATTTTTGGTTTGTCCTTATCTTGTGCAACAGTCGTGCCACGCTCAACTCTTTCGTATAACGCTGTTACATACACGGTAAACACGGGGAACATCGCCATGCCTATAATGGGCAGAATGACACATATAACCTTGCCTATTGCTGTTACGGGGAATATCTCTGCACCCACCGTTGTCATATTCATGCATGCCCACCAAAGTGCATCTCCAAAACTCTCGACATTGCTATTTACTGGTGCTTCGTACTCGTAGAAGAAGAGTGCCGCAAAATATGTAAATATTGCTACTGTGGATATGTAAGCCCATAATATTCTTGTTGCTCGACCCTCTATAAGCCAGCGAAGTGTTATATATAGAGCCATTACAGCGCGTAGCATAACTACGCCACTTAAGATGATTGTCTCGGTGTGGTTGAGTATTATGCCCATGTGCTGAGCGATAAAGTGGTAGGGTATGGATAGTAGTAACATAGCGATGTTACGCATAAAGAAATGCCACGGATGTGGGTTGTGTAACATCAGGGCGAAGAAGTCTGTGATGAAGATTATGCACACGATGAGCATCGCCCAGGAGTATGCCTCGGAGAAGCGAGCGAGTTGTGTTGAATAGAGTATCTCAATGGATAGAGATGCAAGGAGTAAAATGCTCGCAAGTAGCGTAAGTATGTTCGTGATTCGCAGTATCATATCTTTGTTGAGATATTGTCAATATCTATACCAAAATAACATTTGCTGTTATGTGCAATATTGATTATATTTGTGCCAAAATTATTACATCTTATTAAAAATATAATTTAGGGTATGAAGCGAATATTTATCTTCGTTCTATTTGTCGTTTCTATGCTTGGCGTAGCGTGCAACAACAAGGATAGCGAAATAAGGGTTGTTATTACCTCTGCAAGTGAGGTGCAACTTGGTTTGTATGGTGATGATATAACAATTACCTACAGCATCAAGGGTGCAGGTAGCAGTGCTCTTGCGGATGTTACACTTAGCGATAAGTCGTGGTTGCGTGTTAAGGAACATAATGCTGGGGTTGTTGTGGTGAGTGTAGATAATAACGAGCAGGGAGGTAGCCGTATGGCGGCTGTTACCCTAAGTTATGGCGGTAGCTTGGCTACAATGGTTATTAACCAGTCGAGTGATAGAGTAGCACCAGAGATTCGCTCTTTGTCGGGCGAGGAGATAAGCATCAGTCGCGCTGGAACGAGGGTGCAGATAGAGTATCAGTTGGAGAATGCCAATCCCGTAGACTATATATATGTTAAGACCTCTGCAGATTGGATATACTCAATCGATACCAAGACGCAGGGTGTCGTAGAGCTTGGTGTTGCTACGAATGAGACTAAGGCGTTGCGCGAGACTATTGTTACGGTAGGCTACGGTTTAGCGTCGTTCAATGTTGCGCTAAAGCAGGCGGGCGATGGTGATATAGAGTTTGTGGCAACGGTTTTGTCTGGCTCATATTATGGTGACGCTCTTACGCCAGGTGTTGGTAATTATTGGTTGATTCTAAGCGATAGAGGCTTTAATGAGGATGGTAGCTCTAAGCCTAATACAACATACTATCGTATCGATGCCTATGGTGCGGTATATAATGGTACAGATTACATGGTGCCAATTGCAAAGGGTACATATACTTTTGATAGCGAGGATACATTTGAGAGTGGCACATTTACTAATGAGTATAGTGGCCATTGGGTAACAAACAAGAATGGTCGCCGCGATGAGATTAAGGGCTTCGATTCAGGTGTTATGGTTGTAGAAGATAATAAGATTACACTCGATGTAGTTGTTAATGGAGAAAAGCACCATGTCGTTTATGAGGGTGATCTCTCTCTCTACGACAATCAGGGCGATATTGTTGTCTACTCAACACTTGATGATGACTATCAGGCTGATTTGTCTAATCATAAGATGATTTATGAGTGTTATAGTGACTATTATGACTATGGTTATACAAATTGGATGTTTGTGATTATGCCAAATAATGGCGTGGGAGACTGCTTCCAGCTTGATATTATCACTGGCAATACAACCAACGAGGAGGGCTTTATTGGTGATTATGTAGGATCGGACTTCCTTGCTAAGTGGTCGTTTATCCCTGGCTGGACAGATCAGGCTCAGTTGCAGTGTAGCTGGTTCTTTACAGCTGATCAGAGCGAAATGGCTCCATTCCGTAGTGGTAATGTCAGTGTAAAGGATAATGGTGACGGTACTGTGACTGTTGATATAGATGTTAAGGATGATCTTCGTAACCGTATCACAGGAACATGGACAGGTACTCCAATAGCATATAAATAACAACTAAATAAAACTACTATGAAAAAACTATTCACTTTAGTTACACTCCTTGCTGCAGTGGCATTTGTGGGTTGTAACAAACAAAATGAGGAGGTGGGAGAAACAAAGTTTACTCTCGCTCAGGTTCAAATTGAGGTTGCTGCCGATGGTGGCGCTCAGGTCGTTGAGTACACAATTACTAATCCACAACAGGGCGCTGTAGTTATCACTAACTGCAAGGCTGATTGGATTAAGAACCTTAGTGCTGCAACTGTGGGTCAGCTTAAGTTTACTGTCGCTCCTAACTATAGCCAGAGTGAGCGTGAGACAGTAATCACTGTACAGTATACAGCTATTAGCCAGAAGTATGAGATCACTATTAAGCAGCAGGCATCTGATAAGCCAATGTTTGTCTATGATGTTGTTGTTAATGAGCCTTCGCGTCTCTCTCTTAATGTGACACCTGCAAACCTTACGACTGCCTTTATTTGCCGTGCCTACACCGAGGAGCATATCGATGCTTTCTACCTCTATGATGACGAGGCGTTGGTTACTTATGACTTGGAGGCTATCGAGTATGAGGCATATTTCATGGGTCAGTCCTTCTTGAACTACTTGCAGAATATCTCTAATGTGGGTAAGAGTTTCGATATTGAGTTTACTCGTCTATTCCCAGATACAAACTATGTTGTTTACTGCTATCACATTGACCTTACTACAGGTGAAGTTTGCAGTGATGTATATCGTGAGACTATCCGCACAGCAAAGCCTATGACCGAAGAGTTTGATGTGGATGTTAAGCTTGAAGTTAGTGGCGCTGTGATTACGCAGACTATCACTCCAGCCGATAAGGAGGTATACTACTATACAGGATGCTGGGATGTTAACGACTTCTACAGATACTATGGTATGGATGCAGTTATGGAGGAGACTTTGGTGGCCAAGTGGAATGAGAGTGTGTCATTGGCGATTAACAATGGATACTACGCATATCAGCATGTCGACGCTAACTGCTTCAAGGGTGATAAGGTGATTGTTCATGATACTCTTCGTGCTACTACAGATTATGTATTCTTCATTTTCTCAGTAGATAGAGAGACTGGCTTCTCATCTTCAAATATCATTATCATGGAGCAGCGCACAAATGAGGCCCATGCTTCGGATATGACAATTACTATCGAGGCTAAGAATATCTTCCAGCGTACAGCTGATGTATATTGGACTGCAAGCGATCCTAATGGTAAGTTTGCTCGTTCGGTTATGACTAAGGCTGAGTTTGAGGCGCACGGTGCTAACGATGATGAGAAGTTGGAGCGCTTTGTTAATGACTATTGGTTCTATCAGGCTTATGGTTCAACAGATATGAACCTTTCAAACCTAACGCCTAACACTACCTATGTAGCATTTGCTTATGGTCTTGATGGCGAGGCTCCAAATACTCGTATCTTTAAGACAGAGTTTACAACATTGAGTGATACTCCAGGTATGTCAAATATCTCGCTTAATTGGGATACTCACTACAATATGGTTGATGTAGCTGCTGCGGATGCTGAGCATTGGGGTGATTATGCTGGTTATGATACACATACACTCGCTCAGATCAATATTTCTGGCGTTAACACATCGGACGATGTCTATATCATGATTACAACAAGACCTTGGGACTACTATAACAACATGGCTGAGTGGTTGCGTGATGTGGCTCAAGAGCAGAACAAAGTAAACCTATACTCAACTATGAACTATGTTGCTGAGTATGAGAAAGAGTATACTGTTGTAGCTGTTGCTAAGGATGCCGCAGGTAATTATGGCGAGCTCTTTAAGGAGACAATGATTCTCTTTGCAAGCGATGATATGGATGTGGCTAACTACTCATATATTGCCAATAACTAATTTCATTATAATAATATAGAGATAAGCCTAATACAAATACTTATAATATGAAAGCGCTTTTTAAGAGACTAATGTGCTGCATTGCTGTGGCTGTAGGTTTTGTTGCCTGTGCCGAGCAGGAGGGTGGTGTTACGCCTACTATCACGCTTACACCAGTTGATAGTAGTAGTAAGTCGATAACATTTGTTATCAATACAACAAATGCTGAGAGTTGTGCCTATATGCTCTACGATGGTGAGAACATTACAGCGGATGAGATTTTTGCTAATGGTACAAAATCAAACGGCGGTGTTATTACTATTGATAAACTTAAGGCAGAGACAAAGTATTTCGTTGCTGCGGCAGTTCGTAATGGTGATATCAAGGTGATGGCAGTGCCTATTATCATGATGACTAAGGCCGCAACGGGTGGTGATAATGGAGGTGACGATAATAACGATGATAACAACGACAATAATGGAGAAGTAGAGCTTCCTGAGATTGACGGCGTTGAGAATATCGTAATTACCAAGACTAAGGATGGTCGTTGGTATGAGCCATATAACTACTATGTAACCTTTGTGCGTGATAATGGCGATCGTATCATCTTGGACTTCTATACTCTTGATGAGACTATGAGCCTCTACTTGCCATATGGTCAGTATTCATTTGCTACGAACTATCATCCATATACTATTCACTCGGAGAGCTCAGGTTATGTTCCTGCTGGTAATAGTGCCGATGGTGAGGGTTATCAGTTTACTGACGGTTATGTTACTGTAGATGTTGTTGATGGATACTATGCGGTATATATGATGCTTACATACGATGAGAATGGTACTCAGAAGAGTATTCAGGGTTACTACCATGGTATCTTGTCTGGTGCATCTGTTCCTGCAGGTGACGATGAAGGCTCGGATCAGCTTATCGAGGTGCTTGAAGTGGGTTCTTCATCATTCCGCTTTAGAATTAACGCTGAGGAGGGTCAGTATTGGCGTTGCTCAGTTGTTGACAAGCGTGTCTATGACCAGACATCTTCAAACCCTGGTGCATGGGTTGTGACCTATGGCTTTATGCTTAGCGGTACTCTTACATTCAACTGGGAGCATGGTAAGGAGTGTGAGTATATCTCTGGCTATATGATGGAGGCTTTGCCATCTACCGACTACATTATCATGGCTGCGCTTATGGATTATAGCGAGGGTCAGGAGAATAGCCTTCTTGGCGGTGTGGAGATGGTTCAGATTCGCACTGAGGCGCCACAGCAGGGTACAGGTAGTGCTGATATTACAATCAAGGAGATTAACGCAAACGACTTCGTTTTCGACTGTGTTCTTGGTGACGATGTATGGTGCTGCTACTTGGCAGTGTTGGAGTCCGCAACAATTAACGATATTGAGAATGGTGGATATGTGATGGGTGGTTACTCTTCATTCGAGGAGTGTATGCTCTCTCTTGTGCCAGGTCTTTCATACGACTTTATGCGTCAGATTATGCAGACCACTTATGACTACAAGTGGACAAATGTTAAGTATAACACTGAGTACAAGATGTACGCCGTTGTTGAAGATATGAACAAGGGTCGCTCATTCTTCCATGTTGCCACATTCAAAACTAAGTAATATATAAAATAGGATAGCGATGAAAAGATTATTATCACTAATCATGGTTGCAGCAACTGCAATGTTTGTTGCATGTAATTCAACTAATGATGATCCCAAAGAGGGCTTTACTATAGTCTCTGGTATAGAGTACAAGGTGGCTGTTGAAGGTGGCGATGTTTATGTTACATATACTGGTGCAGATGCCGTGTCAACAACAATTATCAGCGGTAAGGAGGCTATTAAGAGTGTTACAACACCTGCTGTAGGTCTTGTGGTTGTGAACTTCAAGGCTAATGGTACAGGAGTTGTGCGTAGTGCTATTGTAGAGGTGCGTGCTGGCGAGGCTTGTGCTACACTCGTATTCCTACAGGCTGGTACTAATAATGGTGGCGGTAATGTGGGCGAAAATTCCGATGTTACCTTTAGTGCAAACTCTATGGATGGCTATTACTATGGTGAGACCTACGGTGAGGGCTCTGACCGTTACGCCTTCTTCCTATCTGACTATGGCTTAAATAATGGTGGTCAGGCCTATGCTAATGGTACATACTACTATATCGATTGCTTTGCGCCAGCAAACAAGAGCACTTCACTCCCTCTTGGTACATATACCTTCGATGGCTCAACCAGCGGTAACCCATATACTATTACCGAGAATAGCCAGCTTATCCTCACCGGTGAAAGCGTGGAGAGTACCGAGTCGATAATGATGACAAATGTGAAGATGGTGGTTAGCGCAAATAAGGTTGTTCTTGAGGCTACTATCGGTGGTAAGGTGCATAAGGTTACTTATATCGGTGATCTTAGTTTGGATGATGTAAGCGGTGAGAATGAAGATGACAATGATGATAACAACGACCCTACAGGTGGTCAGGATGGTGAGGCTCAATCAACACTTACAGCAGATAGACATGTAACCTTTGCGGGTGAGCATCGTGCTAAGTGGGGTTATGAGGGCGACTATTGGCAGACTGGCTATTCAAACTATACTATCTACATTATGAATAAGTCGGGTGGTTATGTTTATGGTGATACTTTGCAGTTCGATTTGGTGACAAACAATCAGTCTACAGATGGTAAGTTCGCTGGTAAGTATACTATCTCTGATAAGCCAGGTAAGATGGTTATGGTTGCTGGTTTTACAAATAAGTATGCTCAGGCTGTAGGTAGCTGGTTGTATGAGTATGGTGGCTCATCGGCAAGTGGCTATAAGAACTATGCTATGATCAAGAGTGGTACTGCTGAGTTCATTGACAATGGTGATGGTACTCATACTGTAATTCTTGATGGTTACGATTACAAGGGTAATAATATTACTTGTAATTGGACTGGTGAAATCGAGAAAGACTAAATTTTTTATTCCTGTGCTTTGGACTGAATAGTCTCTTTAGTATATCGGAATAGTATAAAATGGACCTATCTAACCGAGAATATGGGGTTAGATAGGTTTTTTTATAAAAAGTATTAAAAAAGTTGTGAAAAAATTTGCAAATACAAAAATAATGCATACCTTTGCACTCGCTTTCACAGCAATGGCGAGATAGCTCAGCTGGTTAGAGCGCATGATTCATAATCATGAGGTCCCCAGTTCAATCCTGGGTCTCGCTACTAAGGCACTTCGATTTTTCGAGGTGCTTTTTTTATTTGTGTCTATTTGATGTGTCTGTCATTAGCTATATAGCAACGCCCCCAAAGTCGATTAAACTTTGGGGGCGTACTACTATTGGTGTCCTAATCTATCGATTAAGCCTTGTTGTCTGAACCAAGAACCTCCTTAATCTTGTGGATATAGAGCTTCTTCATGTTATCACGAGCAGGACCCAAGTACTTACGAGGATCGAACTCTGCTGGCTTCTGAGCGAATACCTCGCGAACAGCTGCTGTCATAGCAAGACGAGAGTCAGAGTCGATGTTAATCTTACATACTGCGCTCTTAGATGCCTTGCGAAGCTGCTCCTCAGGAATACCTACTGCAGCCTTCAATGCGCCGCCGTACTTGTTGATTGTGTCAACCTCGTCCTGTGGAACTGATGATGAACCGTGAAGAACGATAGGGAAGCCTGGAAGCTGCTCCTCGATAGCTGCAAGAACATCGAATGCAAGTGGTGGAGGAAGAAGACGACCAGTCTCTGGGTCAAGTGTACACTGCTCAGGAGTGAACTTGAAAGCACCGTGTGAAGTACCGATAGAGATAGCAAGTGAATCGCAACCAGTCTTAGTTACGAAGTCAACAACCTCCTCAGGCTTTGTGTAGTGGCTCTCAGCTGCAGAAACCTCGTCCTCAACACCTGCCAATACGCCAAGCTCGCCCTCTACAGTTACATCGAACTGGTGTGCATACTCAACAACCTTCTTTGTGAGAGCAACATTCTCCTCGTATGGAAGGTGTGAACCGTCGATCATAACTGATGAGAAGCCCATGTCGATACAGCTCTTGCAAGTCTCGAAGCTATCGCCGTGGTCAAGGTGAAGAACAACCTGTGGGTTCTCCCAACCAAGCTCCTTAGCATACTCAACAGCACCCTCAGCCATGTAGCGAAGAAGTGTCTGGTTAGCATACTGACGAGCACCCTTTGATACCTGAAGAATTACAGGTGACTTTGTCTCAGCTGCAGCCATGATGATTGCCTGAAGCTGCTCCATGTTGTTGAAGTTAAATGCAGGAATAGCATAACCGCCATCAACAGCCTTCTTAAACATCTCGCGTGTGTTTACGAGACCTAAATCCTTGTAGTTAATCATATTAAAGCTATATTTAATTATTGAATAATTGTCAATAGTATTGTAGTTTTTCAAAAATCGCACAAATATAATAAATTTTTTTGAAAATTCATATTCGGTATATTGTGCTAAAATGCGGCAAATAGCCTATAAATTATGTGGTATAGGTATTATATGTACAAAAAAAGAGAGCCGAGGCCCTCTTAAATTTTAGAAATCGTCATCCGATAGCTCATCTGACTGTGCATCTGCCAACTCGTCAGCGCCCTTGATGTCGTCGTCATCGTAGTAGTTGTCGCTGTCGTCATCTGCGCCATCGTCAACCTTAACATCAATCTTTACCATGTAGTATGTATCCTCAGTCTCGTAAGGTACGGTGTAGAAGAATGTGCCATCTGGCTTGTCGTAGCGCATCATTACATCGTTGAAACCAAGAGGGTAGAGCGCTTTAAGCTCTGCAAGCTGTTCTGGAGTTAGGTTGTGGATGCTTGTAATTAGTCGTCTTTTAGTTGTAGCCATATCTAATAATTGTATCAATTCGCACTATCCCAAGCGACAATTGCATTGTCGTTTGTGAAAAATTTTCCGCAAATGTAACTACATTTTGATAATGTGCAAGCGTTATGCAATAAATTTTTTATTTTTTCGATTTTTCTTCGTTGTTCCAAACAATTTATGTAACTTTACGATGTTTATTGTATATATATGAATAAGGATATAGAACGCATGAGGGAGTTGGAGCATATGCTCGACTACCACAGCCATAAATATTATGTAGAGAATAACCCCGAAATCTCTGATAGAGAGTTCGATATGCTGCTTCGTGAACTGCAGGATTTGGAGGCTCGCTACCCAGAGTATGCCGATGAGAACTCTCCAACAAAGCGCGTAGGTAGTGACCTAAGCTCAGAGTTCCAGAGCGTAGAACATCGCTATGCTATGCAGTCACTATCGAATACCTACTCATCAGAGGAACTTGGCGAGTGGATAGACCGTATAACAAAGGAGATTGGTGAGGTTGAGTTTGTCTGCGAACTTAAGTTTGATGGTACGGCAATATCGCTAACCTACGAGAATGGTGCACTTAAACGAGCTGTAACACGCGGCGATGGTCGTAGAGGTGATGATGTAACAAATAATGTCCGTACCATAGGCTCAATACCTTTGCGTCTGCGTGGTGAAGGCTACCCATCCTTGTTTGAGATACGCGGTGAGATCTACATGCCATACGCTTCGTTTGATAGACTCAATGTAGAGCGTGAAGCACAGGGTGAGCCACTTCTTGCTAACCCTCGTAATGCTGCGGCAGGAACACTTAAACAACAATCTTCGCAGGTTGTTGCGCATAGAGGTCTTGACTGCACGCTCTATCATATTGCCGTAGATGAGCCTATAAAGAGTACCCATTGGGATAACCTTATGGAGGCTAAACGCTGGGGCTTTAAGGTTTCGGAGCATATCAAGGTGTGTCGCACGCGCAAGGAGATAGAGGAGTTTATCGCATATTGGGATACAGAGCGCAAGGCGTTGCCATACGCTACTGATGGTATAGTAATAAAGGTCAATAGCTATTCAGACCAGCGCACTCTTGGCTCTACGGCAAAGGCACCACGCTGGGCTGTGGCGTATAAGTTCCAAGCAGAGAAGGCGCTTACAAAGTTGATAAGTGTGGACTTCCAGGTAGGTCGTACTGGTGCTGTGACACCTGTTGCTAATCTTGAGCCTGTGCAGTTGGCAGGTACGGTTGTTAAGCGTGCCTCGATACACAATGCCGATCAAATCGAACTACTTGATATACGCATTGGCGATATGGTCTATGTGGAGAAGGGTGGCGAGATTATCCCAAAGATTACAGGTGTGGAGTTATCTGAACGCCCAACCGATAGTAAGCCTTTTGAGTATATCACTCATTGTCCTGAGTGCGGCACTGAGTTGGTGCGTGATGAGGGAGAGGCAAAGCACTTCTGTCCTAATAGCAAGGGTTGTAAACCACAAATTATTGGCCGTATCGTTCACTTCGTTAGCCGCAAGGCGATGAATATCGAGGATATTGGCGAGCAGATTATTTCCGCATTGGTTAAAAATAACGCAATAAATAACTATGCAGATTTGTATACTCTAAATATAGAAACTCTTTCTAAACTCAACATGGAGTATCAATGGAGTATTGACCAAGATAGAGCAAAAAGAATTAGTGGCATAATCAATGGAACTGAAAAGAGAAAGTCAAAATTAATAGATAAACTTGTTAATCATCTTATTAAGTGCAAAACCATTTGCACAATAGATGACCTTATTGATTGGGATATTGATAAAATTTGTTCAATTGTTGTTCCTGATTCATCCGAACTTGGTCTTAAAACTGCGACAAAAATCATAGAAAAGATTGAGCAGACGAAACAAGTACCTTTTAATAGAGTTTTATTTGCTTTAGGTATTCCTAACATAGGAGAAACTACTGCAAAATTGTTAGCTGCGCATTTCAAGACCTTGGATAATCTTAGGAATGCATCGATAGAAGAACTGACATCTGTGAATGAAATCGGAGGAATTATCGCAGAGAGTATCCGTTCATTTTTTGCATCAGAAGAGAATTCCGATATAATCTCTCGTCTACAATCATATGGCCTCCAATTCCAGGAAGAGGAGGCACAGCAAGCATCCAACGCTTTGAAGGGAAAGACATTTGTTGTATCAGGAAAATTCTCGCGCAGTAGAGACGAGATAAAAACCTTGATTGAGACTCATGGAGGTAAGAATGTGTCATCTATTTCGGGTAATCTTGACTTCATATTAGCTGGAGAAAATATGGGGCCTGAAAAGCAAAAAAAAGCGGAGAAACTAAACATCCCAATTATTAGCGAGGCATATTTCTTTGAGATGATAGCCATAGAAAAACAACCGACAGAGAGTGTGGATGTGGATTTAACGCCTGAGGTAGCACCGATGTCTATAGGGGCTAACGATACAATCGAAGAACAAAATATAGTAAATGAGAGTGCACAAAAAGATACATTACATATAAATGAATCTACTAATACGGATAATAGTGCGTTCAAAGTAACACAACGAAAAAAGAAATCTTCTCGTAAAGATAATGACACTACCGATGAAATAGTAATTCAAAATACACTATTTTAACTTAATATGCTATCTAATTTCGTTGCAATAGATTTTGAGTTTCTATCTAGTCTTGGACGCATTATCCAGATTGGATATGTCGTTGTGCGTAATGGTGAAATAGTTGAGACATATGAGCAATTGGTAAATCCTTGTTGTTCGCGTCAAGATTTCTATCTTGTACCAATGGTTTCAAACATTACGGGCATAACATTCGAGATGGTGCAAACTGCTCCAACATTTGAGGATGTGTGGCCCGATTTATATAGGGTTATCAACAAAAATAATGTTATTGCCCATAACGCATGTTCTGCCGATCTTTCTATATTATCAAAAGAGTTGTATCGAATATTCAATACAACAGAACAGTTTGATGACATAGAATTTGATTGCTATTGTACAATGAACATCGCAAGAAGTTTGAGTCATACCCAATGTGGATTATCGATACTATGCAAAGAGTATAACATAGAATTATCAGCACATCATAATGCATACGCAGATGCTGAAGCAACAGCGAAGTTATTTATTGAACTTGCCAATCAGCATAATATAAGACATTATAGGCCTATTAGATTTGATATAAAATACATATTTGATAGAGGTGCAAACTGCAACAAATCGAGAGAGCCGTACTATGTAACACGAAACAAAGAAGAACGAAAGAAAAGACATATTGATATAACAGAAATACAAGAAAAACTTGACAAAGTCATAACTTCGCCATCTTTTTTTTGTGATGAGGTTATAGTGCTTACGGGACTTTCATGCGAGGACAAAGAGGCTCTTAGCTTAAAGTTATCCAATGCCGGAGCAATAATAAAAAATAGTGTAACAAAAAGCACTACACTGATAATTGTAGGAGATAACGCTGGTTGGGCAAAATTAGAAAAGGCTAAAGAACAAAATATACCAGTCATCAACAGAGATGACATAGCATTTTAATTTAACATATAAAACGAACACTATTTTAAGATTTATTATGATACAAAATAAGATTAAAGGTGTGGGTGTGGCTCTTATCACCCCATTCGCTAATTACGAGGTGGACTACCCAGCACTTGGACGAATGATTGACCATGTTATTATGGGTGGTGTGGACTATATAGTGGCACTTGGCTCTACGGCTGAGACAGCAACACTAAATAAAAAGGAGCGTCAGGAGGTATACGACTATATCGTAGAACGCACCGCTGGTCGCGTACCTATTGTTGTGGGTATGGGTAGCAATAATACTCAGGAGTTAGTG